>URRU01000147.1 GCA_900550335.1 uncultured Clostridium sp.
TTTTTATTATGTTTAATATATAAGATATAAATTAAAAGCAATACTTTAATTTGTATTTTAGTTTTAATAATTATGATATAATAGAAAAGATAAATACGATTAAAATTGGAGGAGCATAGATGAGAAGAAGAAAGAAAAAAGGTGCTGATATAAAACTTCTTAGCTACACAGACTGCGTATTCCACGAAAACGTAGAAGAAATGGCTGGGAAATGGCACGAAAATCCAATACACATAGAAGTTGGGACTGGAAAAGGACAGTTTATAACTACATTAGCTGAACTAAATCCAGATAAAAACTATATTGCTATGGAAATAAAAGAAGAGGTACTACTTCATGCGGTATACAAAGCAAAAGAAAAAGGCTTAACAAACATACTATTTATATGGGGAGATGTAAAAATGCTTCCAGAATACTTTGATGTGGCAGAACTTTCAAGAATATATGTAAACTTTTGTAGCGCCTGGTGAAGTAGATCGTTTCTATATCAACTTCTGTGATCCATGGCCTAAAAACAGATGGGCAAAAAGAAGACTAACTCACTCAGATTTCTTAAACATATACAGAAGAGTATTAGATGAGAACGGAGAAATACACTTCAAAACAGACAATGAAAAATTATTCGAATTTAGTCTAAATGAAATTGCTGAAAACGACTGGAAACTAAAAAACATATCTCTAGACCTTGCGAATAGTAACTATGAAGGAAACGTAACTACAGAATACGAGGATAAATTCATGGCTCAGGGAATGAAAATATATAGACTAGAAGCAGAAAAAAGAAAATAAATTAGAATATAAAAAATGACTGTTGCATATTTTGCAGCAGTTTTTTTCTTGATTTAAAATAAATAATAATAACTGCAAAATTATTTTAGCAGCCGTAATTTTGTGAGCAATCACGAATTAATTTGCATCGACAATTCTGCAAGCGACAATATTATTATTTTGGTATAGTAAGCTTCTAAAAAAGGGTAAGAAACGAATTAACACAACAATCTGCAGAACTTTGCAACATTTTGAAAGCATAGCTTGAAAAAGCAAAGTTCGAAGCCTGGAGTGTTAATCGTTCTTACCCTTTTCTCATTAGAAGATTGCTTCTCTTTTTCTCATTGAAAATAATCCAAATAGTATTATTAAGCAATGTATCGCATACAATACAATTCTAATTTTTATTACTTCAAATCCAAAAATCAACTCTGTAGAAGAAGACGGTGGTAGAAGTGCTAAAATTGCTGCAATAAGCATAACTATTGGGTTGATAACTATCTGCTTATCCGATCTAAAAATCAAAATCTTACCAGCCCAAAGAAAAGTTAAAACAAAAAATGCAATTTTTAGTACAAAATCAACGGTTTCTATCATAATATATAAATTCCTTTCATAGCTAATATAACATTTATTTTACTCATGTTTTTATCTAGCATAAATAAAAAAATAATTAAATTTATTCAAAAATAATACCATATAAAAACGTATATACTATTAAAAAGTATAATAAATAAAAATTAAATTTTCAATACCTAAAGAATAATAATTGTATAAACAACTAAATTTAAAAGATAAATTAAAATAATTTTAAAATGTAAAAATAGAAAAGGGGCTATCACATTTTCTACAGACAATAAAATATACTATCTTGAAGAATAGTTTTTATTTACTAGGAATAGTTTTTATGATATATTATTAGTACTAGGTACTAATAATAGGAGGTAAAAATGAATCTTAAAGAAATAAAAGAGCTTTTAACGCTTATAGACAATACAAAACTTGAATATGTAAAACTAAATACTTCAGACATAGAGCTTGAAGTTTCTAAAAAAGTAGTTGGAAATATAGAAATAGAAACAAAAAACGCTTCAATAGCTGAAAATACAGTAAATAATACAGAAAAGTCATCATCTACATTTAATAATATAAAAGAAGAAAATAATACAATAAATGTAAAAGAATATTTAGAAGATGAATTATCAAAAGAAAATAAAGTCGAAGAAGATAAAATTGAATTTGCAGGAGAAAATTTCAAAGAGGTAAAAGCACCACTTATCGGTACTTTTTATGAATCTCCAGATCCAGATTCTCCAGCATTTGTAAGTGTTGGCGACCACGTTGAAAAGGGAGATACACTTTGCATAGTTGAAGCTATGAAATTAATGAACGAAATTAAGAGTGAATTTACAGGAAAAGTTGTAGATATAAAAGCTACAAATGAAAGCATGGTAGAGTATGGACAGACTTTATTCGTGATAGAGGAAGATTAAAAGGAGATAAAAATGAAAACTTTAAATAAAATACTAATTGCAAATCGTGGGGATATAGCTGTTAGAATAATTAGAACTTGTAGAGAAATGGGAATAAAAACAGTAGCTATTTACTCAGATGCAGACAGATATTGCATACACAGATTTTTAGCAGATGAGTCTATTTGTATAGGTCCTGGAAATATTGCAAAAAGCTATAACAATATAGATAACATATTATACATAGCAGAAAAACTAGAGTGTGATGCAATTCATCCAGGGTTTGGATTCTTATCTGAAAACCCAGAATTTGTTAGAAGATGTAAAGAAAAAAACATAATATTTATAGGGCCGTCAGAAGAGCAGATGGTGCTTATGGGGGATAAATCAAAGGCTAGAAGTACAATGCAAAAGCTTGGAGTACCTGTTGTTCCAGGGTCTAAGGCTGTTTTAAAAGACACAGAAGAAGCTAAGAAAATGGCCGAAGAAATAGGATACCCAGTTATGATAAAAGCATCTGCAGGTGGAGGTGGAAGAGGAATGAGAATCGTCCACAAAGCAGAAGATTTAGAAAAATCTTTTGAAATAGCTAAATCAGAGGCTATATCATACTTTAAAAACGGCGATTTATACATGGAAAAATTTATCCAAAACCCAAGACATATAGAAGTTCAGGTATTTGGAGATAAATTTGGAAATGCAATACATCTAGGCGAAAGAGATTGCTCAATGCAGAGAAGAAATCAGAAAATGATAGAAGAATCTCCAAGTTGCTTTTTAAATGATGAAGAAAGAAAAAGTTTATATGAAAGTGCTTTAAAAGCTGTCAAAGGAACTAATTATGAAGGTGCAGGGACTGTTGAATTTATAGTAGATAAAGATAAAAACTTCTACTTTATAGAAATGAACACGAGAATTCAGGTTGAACACCCTGTAACTGAGATGATAGTAGACAGAGATTTAATAAAATTACAGATACAGATTGCAGCAGGTAATCCAATTCCATTCAAACAGGAAGATGTAATTATGAGAGGGCATGTTATAGAATGTAGAATAAATGCAGAAAATCCAGAAAGTGGATTTACACCATGTCCTGGAGAAATTGAAGAGATAAATATACCAGGTGGGTTTGGAGTGAGATTTGACACATTTGTATACGCAGGATACAGTATCCCACCTTTATACGATTCGATGATTGGGAAACTAATATGTAAGGCTGATACAAAAGAGGAATGTGTTGCAAAAATGAATGGGGCATTGGATGAGCTAATAATCGACGGAATAAAAACAAACATAGAATTCCAAAGAGAGCTAATAAACTCTGATGAATTCCTAAATGATACACATGATACAGGATTTATAGAAAGAAAATTAAGCGAAAGATAGGTGATAGATAAGTGTTAAATGGATTACAGCTTTTTAAAAAAGAGAAACAAAAGAATAAAGCTAAGAAAAAAAATGACAACTATACATCTATTCCTATAAAAATTCAAGAAAAAGAAGAAACTAAAGAGGATGGAAATTATATATCAAATAAACATGTTTCAAACAATATAGATGATAGATTTTGGAGTAAATGTCCAGAATGTGGGGAATATACGTTTAACAAAGATTTAGAGGAGAATTTATTTGTTTGTCCAAAGTGTAATAAGCATATGAGAATGAACGTAAGAGATAGAATAGAAATGCTTACAGATAAAGGGACATTTATTGAAATAAATAAGGAAAGTGATGTAGTGGATCCCTTAAAATTCCCTAATTATAGCGAAAAAATAACATCATATAAAGAAAAAACTCACGAGTCAGAATCCGTTGTAACAGGGGTTGGAAGAATAAATGGTATTAGATACGTGCTATGTGTTATGAATCCAGCTTTTATGATGGGAAGTATGGGTTCTGTTACAGGTGATAAAATTTCGTATGCTTTTGAATATGGAGCAGAACACAATATACCAGTTGTTGTTTGTAGTGCATCTGGTGGTGCAAGAATGCAAGAGGGAATGATGTCTTTGATGCAGATGGCAAAAACTTCACGGGCTGTTACAAAGCTTTCTGAAAAAGGACAGCCATACATCTCAATTTTAACAGATCCTACAACAGGTGGGGTGACTGCTAGTTTTGCGATGCTTGGAGATATAATAATATCTGAGCCAAAAACACTTATTGGATTTGCAGGAAAAAGAGTTGTTAGACAGACAATAGGTAGAGAGCTACCAGAAGATTTCCAAACTGCTGAATTTATGGTAGAGCATGGATTTTTAGATATGATTGTCGAAAGAAAAGATTTAAAAGATACAGTTTATAAAATTTTGCACATGCATAAGAGGAAGTAAAAATGGAAAGAAATGTAGAACAGATAAAGAAGGATATAAAAAATTTAAAAGAAATCTCTAAAACAAGTGGGCTAGATTTTTCTGATAAAATATTATATTTAG
>URRU01000148.1 GCA_900550335.1 uncultured Clostridium sp.
TACGAGCTGTAAAAACGTCTGGAAAGAAAAAGATATATGGAGCTTTTTCTAAAGTAAAGAAAATTAAATAAACAAAAAGCCTCTGTGTATGATGTTAATAAAAAGTTTGAAACATCACACAGAGGCTTTTTATTATATTATTTATTGATTTAATACTCTCAATAATTTCTCCTTCTTCTTATCATCAACAAACAATGCATTAACAGAATCTGCATAAACCTTTCTAAACTCTTCCTCACCAAAACCAAACACATCTCTGCAAACTTCAAACTCATCAGACATAGATGTATTAGAAACAGTTCTGTTGTCAGTATTCACAGAAATCTTAATTCCATCGTCTAAAAATCTTCTTATTGGATGATTTTTCATAGAATTTACAGCCTTAGTCTGAACATTACTTGTCGGACAAAGCTCAAGCATAACACCTTTTTCCTTAACTAACTCATATGCTTTCTCATTATTTTCTATTCTAACTCCATGCCCTATTCTTTCAGCCCCCAATTTTTCAATAGAATCTATAACATTCTGTGCAGAAGCTGCTTCACCAGCGTGAACAGTTATGTGGTATCCATATTCTTTTGCAAGTTTCATAGCATTTACAAACTTATCAGCAAATCCTTCTTCCTCTCCACCAGCTAAATCAACAGCAGACACACCTTTACCGATAAATTTCTTACCTGCTTCTATTGTTTCTATAGCATCTTCTTCACTAAGGTGCTTCATGCAACAAAGAATCAAAGTCGCCTCTATATTAAAGAACATCTCAGCTCTCTTAATCCCATTTATCGCACTCTGAATAACTTCTTCCTGGCTCATACCATTTTTAGTATGTAGAACTGGAGCAAACCTAATCTCCATATACTTCACATTTTCAAAAAGTGCGTCCTCCATAAGCTCAAACACAATCTTTTCTATATTTTCACCACTTTGCATAACAGCTAGTGGAAGATCAAACCTCTTCAAATACTCATCAAGAGAACTACACTCCATCGGAGCAATAGAAAGATTTTCAATCTCTTCTAAATCATAAGAAGGAAGCTCAATCCCATCCCTCTTAGCTAAATCTATAATAGTCTTTGGTCTAACACTACCATCCAAATGGCAATGCAACTCAATCTTAGGAATATGATGACAATCCATAACTAAAACCTACCTTTCTTAAACTTTTCCCTGCTGAAAATAAAATAAATTTAATAATTTAAAAGTAAAGATACATGTGTACTTTAATAAAACCACAATTTACCATCACTTATACATTTTACATCCTTTTACAAATTCATCCCATTCTAAAATTAAAACAATTTTACAAACAATGCTGCTTACAATTGCATTTTTAGCAGTCGATAATTTTGCATACGATCACTTTTCATATGCAACCAAAATAAAATAAATTTAATTAATTTAAAAATGTGGCTGATTGTGGACTTTTAGCAAAGCCACGTTATTTTGGGAGAAGTTATAATTACTTTTCTCGACAATCTGCAGACGTGGATTTTATTCACAACAAAACACTTTACCTACACACACGTCGAAGCCTGGAGAGAAAGTAATTATAATTCGAACAAAAAAGGGGCTTTGCAAAATCCACAACAGCCCCTCATCTTTCAAATTAATAAATTATTTTATTTTAGATACTACTCCATCTATTATTTTTTCTATTTTTTCACTAGTTTCATTTACACCATTGTGAGTTATATCTATAACTTCCTTACTCATTGGTAACTCAGCTAATAAATCTAATCCTAAGCCTTCAAGGAATCCATCTGTTCCTTCACCTTCGAATAATTTTATCTTTTTACCACAGTCTGGACATTCTATATAGCTCATATTTTCAACAACACCGTATACAGGTATGTTCATTTTCTTAGCCATATTAACAGCTTTTGAAACTATCATAGATACAAGATCCTGAGGTACAGAAACCATAACAGTTCCGTTTATTGGTATATTCTGCATAACTGTTAAAGCTACGTCACCTGTTCCTGGAGGCATATCTATTAATAGATAATCTAAATCTCCCCATATTACGTCTGTGTAGAACTGTTTAACAACTCCACCTAATATTGGACCTCTCCAGATAACTGGTTCATTTTCGTCGTCCATCATAAGATTTATAGACATAACTTTTATTCCGTTAGCATTTACAACTGGGAATATACTTTCTCCATCGCTTAAAGCTTTAGAATCTTTAACTCCCATAAGTCTTGGTATACTTGGTCCAGTTATATCAGCATCTAATATACCTACTGAATATCCCTGTTTTGCTAACTGATTAGCAGTAAGAGCAGTTATAGTAGATTTACCAACTCCACCTTTTCCACTCATTATACCTATTATTTTACCTATATTATTCTGTGGGTTATTTTCTATTGAACAGTGTTCCTTATTATTACATGACCCTTTTGATGGGCAATTGCTACAATTTGACATTTTCCATTCCTCCATTGTGTTACTTTTAAAGTAATTCATTTTTATTATTTTTTTACTTTACATATATATTGTAGTACAGTTTTTCACTAAAGTCATTAAATTTTTAAGTTTATTTTTAGACAATCACCTCAATTTATAACAGATTATAAAAAGGACTGCTGCAAAATATGCAACAGTCCCTTCATATCTATCTAAATCTATTCCGTTTTTTATATAATCTATTTTCCTTACCTAACTAATATTTCTCAATTATTTTTTTAATGAATTGAATTTTTCTGCTATATTTGAGCAGTGGTCAGATATTCTTTCAAAGTTTGTTAATAAGTCTAGGAATAATATTCCTGAATCTACAGTACAAACACCGTCCCCAAGTCTTCTCATATGTTCATTTCTGTACTGTTTAACTAACATATTAACTTCTTCCTCAGTTTTTTCTATTTCATCATATAAATCATGATTTTTAGTATCTATATATTCTATAGCTGAATTTATATTCTTTAATAGTAAATCTGATATTTCGTCTATCTCTTTCTTAGCTATATCAGAGAATTTAGTTTCACCATCTAAAGCTAATTTGTCTATTTCTGCTATGTTTTCAGCATGGTCTGAGATTCTTTCTAAGTCATTTACTACATGGAATAATAAATCGGCTTTAATTCTCTCATCACTGTTTATATTAGTGTTAGATAATTTTAATAAATAGTTTAGTATGCTCTTATGTAGTGTATTTACAGTCTTTTCGTAGTTAAATGCTTTATCTATTGACTTAGAATCTTTATTTGTAAGACCGTCTATTGCATAAGTATAAGCTTTCTTAGCTTTTTCACCCATTCTTACAACTTCCTGAACTGTGTTTCCAAGAGCTATTGATGGAGTTTCAAACATTCTTTCGTCTATGTATTTAGTAGTATTAGCTGTAGCTAATTCTATTTCTTCTTCTTTAACTGGAACTAATCTTTCTGCTAGTTTAACTATGTATTTAGAGAAAGGTAGTAATATTAATACGTTTATAAGGTTGAATAGTGTATGTGCATTTGCTATCTGTCTAGCTGTGTTTGCTGGATCTAGATACTGAACTACTGCAACTATAGGTTTATTAAGAAGTAGCATGAATAATAATGTACCTATTACGTTGAATGATAAGTGCATTACCGCAGCTCTTTTTGCATTTCTACTAGCTCCTAAACTTGATATAAGTGAAGTTACACAAGTACCTATATTATCCCCATAAAGTATAGGTAGTGCTGCTGTTATTGGAACAAGTCCCTGTGATGCAAGCGCTATAAGCATACCCATTGATGCTGAAGAACTCTGAACTATACCTGTTATTGCGAATCCTGCTAATATTCCAAGTATTGGATTTTTACTTAAGAATAATAATGCATTTCTGAAGCTTGCTAACTCTGATAATGGTTCAACTGCTTCTTTCATGAATTCCATACCTGTAAATAAAAGACCAAAACCTATAAGTATTTCTGCTACCTGTTTTGTTTTTTCTTTAGATGTAAACATGTAGAATATAATACCGATTGGAGCAACATCCTCTAAACTGAATGATACTAACTGAGCTGTTACAGTTGTACCTATGTTAGCACCCATTATAACACCTATTGCCTGAGATAATGACATTATCCCTGCATTAACGAAACCAACTACCATAACTGTAGTTGCACTTGAACTCTGTATGATTCCTGTTACTACTGTCCCTACAAGTACTCCCATTACAATATTACTTGTAAGCATTTCTATTATTTTTTTTAATTTGCTTCCTGCAGCTTTCTGAAGTCCCTCTCCCATTACTGTCATTCCGTATAGGAACATTCCTAAACCGCCTAATAAAGTGATTGCTGTCTGCATTTCTTCCTCCTTGAAAATAGATTATATATTATTATTTTTTTTGTTTTCTTTTGGTTCCCTCACCAATCAACATATTTATAATAACAAATTACAAATTTAAAAGAATTAAGAAAAAGTTAAGTAGTAGTTAAGTGTGTGTTAAGTTGTTAAGAGAATGTTAAATAATCTAGTGAATTATAGCTAATTTAAGCTCAGTTTTAATTTGTTTTTTAAAACTAGTTTATGTTTCTGTTAAATATAATATAATATTGTATTTATAATTATGGCGGAAAAATGGCGGAAGTTTCCGCCCAAATTAGTCAAAAATGGCGGAAATGGTGGAAAGGTATTTTGAGCATAAAAAAAGAGGAGAACAACGCTGCTCTCCCCTTA
>URRU01000149.1 GCA_900550335.1 uncultured Clostridium sp.
TTTTTTCTTAATATTATTATGCATTTTATCTTAATTATTATTATACATTTTAATTTCTTGATATTTTATACTCTAATCACTTCTATCAACATATTTACTATTTTATAAACATTGCATCCCCAAAACTAAAGAATCTATATCTTTCCTTTATAGCTTCATTGTATGCATTTAACACATGCTCTCTTCCACATAAAGCACTTACTAACATTATTAATGTAGATTCTGGTAGGTGGAAGTTTGTAATTAGGTTGTCTAGCACCTTGAATTTGTATCCTGGATAGATGAATATATTTGTCCATCCGCTCTTTGCAGTCATGTGTCCATCTTCTTCGGCAGCAGATTCTATTGTTCTACAACTTGTAGTTCCAACGCATATTACTCTATTTCCATTTTCCTTAGCTTTATTGATTTTGTCTGCTGCTTCCTGAGTAACCATGTAAAATTCTGAGTGCATTTCGTGATTTAGAACATCGTCAACTTTAACTGGTCTAAATGTTCCAAGCCCAACGTGTAGCGTTACAAATGCTATATCCACACCCATTTCTTTTATTTCATCTAATAACTGATTAGTGAAATGTAGCCCAGCTGTTGGAGCTGCAGCAGAACCATTGTGTTTAGAATAAACTGTCTGGTATCTTTCTTTTTCCTCTAATTTTTCTGTTATGTATGGAGGAAGTGGCATATTTCCTAACTCATCTAATATTTCCTCAAATATCCCGTCGTAGTGGAATTTTATAATTCTCGCACCTTCATCAGCCATTCCAACTACTTCACCTATTAACTTTCCACCGCCAAATGAGAACTTAGTCCCTATTTTTGCTCTTTTTCCTGGCTTAACTAGTGATTCCCAAGTGTCATCTGTGTTTCTTTTTAAAAGTAAAAACTCTATCTTTCCACCTGTATCCACCTTTTCACCGATTAATCTCGCAGGTATAACTCTAGTATCATTTAAAACTAGACAATCACCTGGTTTTAGGTATTCCTTGATGTCTCTGAAAATTCTATGTTCAATTTCTCCTGTTTCTTTATCAAGAACCATAAGTCTTGATGAAGATCTATCTTCTATAGGAGTCTGAGCAATTAATTCCTGTGGTAAATCAAAATTAAAATCGCTTGTCTTCAAATCTCACGCTTCCTTTCTAATAATTATTTATTATAGTTCATCTAGTATCTCACTCGATGTTATTATTTAACATTTTATTTTTGCATACTCTTTTTATAATAACAAAAAAATAACTATTTTTCCATAGATAATCAAAAATTGACCCTATACAAAATTTACAGACTAAATTTATATCTTGTAAGTTAGACTTTATTTATACACTCTTTTAAGCTTTATCTATGTAGAATTTTAAATTTTATGTATATATAATTTAAAGTTTGTCCATAAAACTTTTGAAGATATTTTTTATAGATAAAAAAATCTTTACATCTTTGTATTTTCAATATATTGAAGGTATTTTTTTCTGAAATTTTAAAAACTTTCTTCTATTAATATATCAGTTTTTTATATTAGTTAATATATTAGTTCTTTATGCAGTACAAACATTCTCCATTATTTAAATCTCTTGCTATATAAAAAACTAAGGGAGACTACACAATATTATAGCCCAGCGACAATGCAGCTCGACTGCCTGGAGCGGGGATAATATGTGTAGCCTCCCTCTTTTTACTTATCAGAGATTTCATAATTGAGATGTTTGTACGCTTTTGGCATTGCCATTCTTCCTCTCGCACCTCTATTTATAAATCCCAACTGTATCAGATACGGTTCGTATACATCTTCTATTGTATTTCTATCTTCACCTATCGAAGCAGCAAGTGTATCCAGACCAACTGGCCCTCCACCAAACTTCTCGATAATTGTTTTTAAAAGAGTCTCATCTACATAATCAAGCCCAAGCGAATCTACACCAAGTAGCTCTAGTGCATCTTTTGCTACATCTTCTGTGATGTCTCCATTTGCTCTGACCTGAGCGTAATCTCTAACTCTTTTTAATAATCTATTTGCAATTCTCGGTGTTCCACGAGATCTTCTAGCAATCTCTGCTGCAGATTTTTCATCAATATCAGCACCTAAAAGTCCAGACGATCTCTTAACTATCTGAGCAAGCTCGTCATTTGTGTAGTAGTCGAGTTTACAAATCACACCAAATCTATCTCTAAGAGGATTTGTAAGCATACCTGGTCTAGTAGTCGCTCCAATTAGAGTGAATTTAGGTAAATCAAGTCTTATACTTCTAGCTGAAGGCCCTTTACCGATTATAATATCTAAACAAAAATCCTCCATCGCTGGATAAAGAACTTCCTCAACACTTCTGTTGATTCTGTGAATTTCGTCTATAAATAAAACATCATTCTCTTCTAAATTTGTCAGTATCGCCGCTAAATCCCCAGCCTTTTCTATTGCAGGCCCTGATGTTATCCTTAAATTAACGCCCATTTCATTTGCAATTATCCCTGCTAATGTAGTCTTTCCAAGCCCTGGAGGCCCATATAAAAGGACATGGTCTAGCTGTTCATTTCTACTTCTAGCCGCTTCAATAAAAATACTAAGCTGCTCTTTTGACTTTTCCTGACCTAAGTACTCATCAAGTGTTTTAGGTCTTAAATTATTCTCTATTTCTACATCGTCCATCTGCATAGTAGACGTTATAATTCTATTTTCATCGAAATCTTCTAGCATTTTCCTCGTCAATTTCTCCCTTCTCTATCTCATAATCCAAATTTTATTAGTATTTTTTACTAATATTTTTGTAAATTTTTTACTAGTATTTTTATAAAATTTTTACTAGTATTTCTATAATTTTTTTCGATTATTTGATAGGATTTTTCATTAAGTATGTAAGTGATTTTCTAATAATTTCCTCAGTTTCCATACCTGGTTTCTTAGTTTTCTTGACAGCTTCTTTTGCTTCAGCCTGTGTATAACCAAGTGCTATCAATGCATCCACAGATTCATCTATAGAAATAGCTGCTGGCTGAGCTTCTAATAAAGTAGGCTCAAACTCAATCTGTGTCTTATCTATCTTATCCTTTAATTCCAATATAATTCTTTCCGCAGTTTTCTTACCAACACCTGGAGCCTTAGATATTTTTGCTATATCTTCACTTAAAATATACGCACCAAGCTGCTTTGGTGTAGCAAACGAAAGAATTGAAAGTCCAACTTTTGGACCTATTTTTGATATTGAAGTCAGCATATCAAACATATTTCTCTCTTCTTCTGAGTGGAATCCGCATAAAAACATCTCGTCCTCTCTGACTATCAACTTAGTAAACACCTTAGCCTTTTCGCCAACCTGATACTGAGCTGCTGTATTTGAAGATACCAAAATACTATAACCAATATCGTTATTATCTATAGTAATACTGTCAAAACCTATTTCCTCTATAGTTCCCTTAATGTATCTATACATAACTTTTTCCTTTCTATAATAATAATCTATTATAATTATTGCTTATTTATAATTGTTATTCTTTATAACAATTACTCATTATAATTATTATTTCTTAATAATCCTAACCATAACTTATTATAATCACTACTCATATAATTACTTATTATAATCCCTGAATATTTCTCAAAGTTTTATCCAATTTATTTGCATGGGCGTGACATATAGCAATTGCAAGTGCATCGGCGACATCATCAGGTTTTGGTACTTTTTTAAGCTTTAAAAATGAAGTAACACTCTTCTGCACCCGGACTTTATCAGCCCTACCATATCCACAAACTCCCTGTTTAATCTGAGGTGGAGTGTACTCGTAAATTGGAACATTGTTGTGTGCACACGCAAGAAGAGTAACTCCTCTAGCCTGAGCAACAGTAATCGCAGTCTTTACGTTCTTGTTGAAGAACAGCTCCTCGATTCCAACCTCATCTATATCATAACTTTTTATAATCGTATCGACTCCCTTGTATACCATTTCCAGCCTAGTAGTCAAATCTGTGTGAGCTGGAGTAGTAATCGCACCGTAGTCGATAACTCTAAAATTATTTCCCTTATATTCAATAACCCCGTATCCAACAATTGCGATACCTGGGTCAATTCCTAAAATAATCAAAACAAAAATCCTCTCTCTTTTGGTTTATATGGATAACTCTGTAAACACAATCATCCAATTTTATCAAACATATGTACTATTATACCATATAAAGAAAAAAAATAAAATCATGCTCTGTATTGTATGATTTTGATAAATGATGATTATAGGTTTATTATTTTTATATTTCTTTATAAATAAAAAACACCCAGATTAAACTGAGTGCTTAACTATTTTCATATTCTTCCTTTAATTCTTCTGCCAACCAACTATCAGACATACAATGAATATCAGATATACCATTTTTCATTAAAAAATATAAATCAGAATGATAGAATATTCTAAGTGCATCATTTTCAGAAATACCTGTAATTCTTGAAAACTCCATTATAACTCTTGCATATTTCATATTTAATAAAGTTTTATTTGCTAACATATTCATCACATCCTTTATATACTAAATATTTATCTATTACTTCTTGATTTCTAAAACATATTTGTCT
>URRU01000150.1 GCA_900550335.1 uncultured Clostridium sp.
TACTCAAATGAATTGCAAATTTCTCCTAACTTATGCTGTTCCCAAGATATACAAAAAAGCTAATGATTCAATTATTTCGTCATTAGCTTTTTATAAAATTTCTTATTAAATTTTTAATATATATTTCAATTTTGATTAATTATTTCAATTTAAGAGCAACTTTAAATATCAAAGCCGCCAGAAAGTATAAATTCTCTCAAAACATTATTTAGTTTAATGTTTACCTTTGGTGGAGATAGCTTTTTTCCTTCTCTTTTTTCTAAAAAATCTTTTGCTTGTTTTTTATCTACAGTATTCTTTAGATTATCAAATCTATTAAATTCATTTATATTACTCTCATTTAAATTTAAATCCATTATATCTCTAAGCATTTTTTCATCTAAACCAAGCGCCATTGAAAATCTATGAACTCTATCATCCTGAGATTTAAACTGATATTCATTTATATAATCCCTTAGGCTTTTATTCTCTTCAACAATCACATCTCCTCGCTGTATATCGTTGATTAAAATATTAGCAAATTTCTGTTCTTCCTGAGATAATATAGCAAAAGTTTTATGTAACTCTTCTAAAGCTTGCTCTATAGTTTCTTTTTTGCCATTATATAAAGCTTTTAAATATTTTTCAAACTTACTCTGCATATAATCAGAATCTATCATACCGGTATGTACCTCTGTTAAATACCCCTCCAAATCATAAACAATATCGTCATCTTTTGTAACATCATTTCCAGAGCTACCTCCTGGAGGTGTATCTTTTTTCAGTTCTGAATATCTCTGTAGTAAAGCTACATAATCACTTTCTTCAATTACAGAAATTACCGGCTCTGGCTTCTCATCACCTTCTTCAACTTCTACTAAATATTCTTTTTTATCCCATCTAAAATCCTGAACCTTTGCTACTTCAAGATAATCATTCAATTCTTTAAATAATTTTGCAAACTTAGCTCTAGACTCAGCTTTTTCTGGCAATTTTTCAAAGTTACCTACTCCATCAGTTTTGAAAAGATATTCAATATCCTTAAAAACTTCGTTCATTTTTCTAACATTATAATCTATCTTTTCAACAAATAGCCCTAATGGTTTATTTCCAGAGTATAATTCTATTGCTTTTTCTATATTATCTTCCATTCTGTGTGGTCTTCTGTAATATCTTATAATTCCACAAGGTTTTTCATGACCAAATAGTCTGTTTGTTCTTGAAAACGCCTGAATTATATTTTCATATTCTATTACCTTATCAAGATATAAAGTATTTATCCATTTTGAATCGAATCCAGTAAGCATCTGATCGACAACAATCAATAAATCTAGCTGCTTACTTCTATCAGCTTCTATTCCTTTATAATATTCTTTATGTGCTAACCTTAAAGCAACATCTTTTTTAAACTTAGCATGAGTTGGAATATCAAAATTCTGGTCATATAATTCATTATAGTCATCCAGTATTTCAACTAATCCTTCTCTTTTTATAGTTGCTCCATCATTGTTATCTATATGCGGATCAAATAAACAAGTTACTTTTATTTCTGGTATTTCTTTTTTTACAAGTTTATAATAATCTATTGCTTCTGGAATACTACTTGTAGCAAATATTGCATGGAATTTTCCTTTACTTAATTTAAAGAAATTGTTTTTTATATCCTCTACTACCTTATTTTGATGTTCTTTTGTCTTATACTGAGCATTTGGTACATAGTCTTCTATTCCCTTTTTATCTCCATACTGAGATTCATCATCTTTCGCTATCATACCAACTTCAGATGGAGTAATATATTTATAATATATATCCTCTTTTTTCTTATTTCCCAATACATCCGATACAGAATTAGCCTTTGCTTTTTCTAAAGCTACAACCTCTCTAAGTTCTGAATCTTTAAAAGTCATAACTTTATTAACATCAAATCCTAAAACATTCTTATCCCTTATACCATCAGAGATACTGTATCTATGTAGCTCATCTCCAAATACACTAGTTGTTGTGCTACTTTTTTTCTGATTTTCCTCATGTATTGGTGTTCCTGTAAACCCAAAGAAAATAGCATTAGGGAATGTTTCTTTTATAGTGAGTAACATCTTACCAAAAGTAGACCTATGTGCTTCATCCACTATGAAAACCACTCTTTTTTTATTTATCAACTCTAAATCACGAAGATTCAATCCACCATTTTCTTCCTGTATTTTGCTCATTTTCTGTATAGAAGTTACTATTAGTGTGTCTCTGTAATCATCACTCTTTAATTTAGTTATTAAAACTCTTGTGTCCTCTGTTTCTTGTACATATTCCCTATCATCTGCAAAACTTCTATACTCTTTTAATGATTGAGTACCTAGCTCTATTCTATCCGTTAAGAATACAACTTTATCTGCATCATTTGAATTTGCAATTAGTTGAGCAGATTTAAAACTTGTCATAGTCTTTCCTGATCCTGTAGTATGCCAGATATATCCTCCTCTTTGTTTTGCTTCTCCCCATTTTATCTTTGAAACTTTGTCAGATATAGCATTTGCTGCATAATACTGATAGCTTCTAAGTACCTTTAATATACCATCTGAATCATCTGCAATAGTATAAAATCCTATTAACTGATGAGCCATTGGTATTGAAAGTAATTTTGATGTAAAATCTTTCCAGTTATCAATTCGCTCATTATTAAAATCCGCCCAATGAAAATAATAATCTGAATTAAATTTTCCATCTCTTCCAGGATTCGCAAAATAAACACTTTCTTCTGGAGTCATTGCTACAAAAATTTGAACTAAAGAGAATAATCCTGTAAATACAGCTTCTTCTGAATATTTTTTTATTTGATTACATGCATAACTTAAAGGTACACCGTTCTTTTTTAATTCTATGTGTATAACAGGCATACCATTTATCAAAAGAGTTATATCTCCTCTTCTATCATTTAAGTATTTCGATTTACTAGAAAATCTCGGTTGTTGAGCAATTTGGTATCTACTCTGCCCTGCTGCTATCTCTTGTCTATCATAAATTTTTAAGCTTATTTCTTTTCCAAAATGATTTTTATCATCTTCATTATCTCTTTTTATTTCTATTGTTTTTCCATTTATTAATCCATTTAAGTTTAATGGTGTTCTAAGTTCATTTATTTTATCAATAATTTGATCCATTTCACTTCTTGTCAATGGATATTCATCTAGTCTATCTATACTTTTATTATTTTCGTATAAAATATCTGCCCAGTTTTGAATTAAGTCATCTTCTGTGTAATTTTTAAGTACTTTTTCTTCCCAACCATGCTTTTGTAGTATTTTTATTAAAGCTTCTTCAAATTCGGCTTCTGTTCTAAATACATCCATAATATATCACCTTTATTAATAATTTTTTATTTCTGATGTTTTATAAACATTGTACCCTTCATAATAATAACTTGCATCTATTCCCTTCATATAAATATCTCTGTCATTTATTTTATCTGTAAGTGCATTTTTTAACACAAATTTTATTTCTATATCTCTTATTGGACTTCTTTCCATAGCTAAAAGATAGTCTTCTTTATCAATTTTGCTCCAATCAATAACTTTTCCCAACTCTTTTTTCAATATCAAATCCAACCATATTCTCATACTTCTTCCATTTCCTTCTCTAAAAGGATGAGCTATATTCATTTCAACATATTTTTCTATTATTTCATCATATGTAGATTGTGGCATTTTATCTATGTACTTTATTGAGTTTTCAAGATACATTAATGGTGCAAATCTAAAATTTCCTTTTGCTATATTTACCTCTCTTAGTTTTCCTGCAAAATTATATATTTCTGAGAATAGGATTTCATGTATTTTAGATAGGCTTGCAAATTTTCCTATTTCATCTTCTAATATGTTATTTTTTTCAAATATTTCTATTGCTTTTTTCTTACTTATTTCCTCTTCTATTCGAGCTAATTCTGAGGAATCAGTTATACCTAATTTATTTTCTAAGGTCATTTTGATACTCCTTTAATTTTTTTGTTATACAAACATTTTTTCCAGACAAGCTTTCTTTATATTTTTAAGTTTTTCTAGTTTCCGCTGATGAAGGGAGATAAGATTATCTATTGCTTCAAGATATTTTCCAATACAATCCTGCTCTTTTTTAATAGGAATAATTATTTTAGCATTTTTTATACTATTTGAATTTAAAGATTCAAATGTAGAACCTGTAGAATCTTTTTTCCAATAACCCTCTATATTCATTTTTTTTAAGCATTGATAAATAAATTCATTTCCTTTAATTGATGCTATTCCTCTACCAATTACAATATCATAAGCTGTTTTGCCTATTGTTCCTGCGGGAGCTCTAACACTCATAATGAGATCTCCAGCTTCTGCTATTTTTGTAACTTCTGTTGTCCATATTCTTGGAAAAACCCAATCATCTTTTAAATCCGCATTTCCTTGGACAAGAATATATTTACTTGGTATATTTGAATAAGTTTCTCCATTAGGTGATTGACCCATAGTAATTGAAGCAATTTCTCCTAACTTATGCTGTTCCCAATCATCATTAAATCCCTTGAATCGAATCTTTGGTCTTC
>URRU01000151.1 GCA_900550335.1 uncultured Clostridium sp.
TTAACTGCCTCTGTGTCATAAGGAATTTTTCCTACTAGAGAAATATTATTTTCTTTACAGAATTCTTCTATTCTATTTGTATTTTCTATATTAGTATCGAATTTATTTACACACACCGCAGTTTTCACTCTAAATCTCGCTGCAGTTGTTATAATTCTCTCCATATCGCTCATCCCAGAAATAGAAGGCTCTGCAACTATTAGAAGTGCATCCACACCATTTAAAGAAGCTATTACCGGACATCCAATTCCTGGAGAACCGTCGATAACTGCGATTTCTACATCGTCAGCTGCATTATCTCTCATATTTTTCTTAACTTCTGTGACAAGTTTTCCTGATGTACCACTTTCCATATACAACTTAGCTGTTGAAAATACTCTATCTCCTTCTTTGTAAAGCATAGTATCTCCTGCAGCTGATTTCTGCATTGTTATCGCATCTGAAGGACATACATATTCACACACGCCACATCCCTCACAGCCAAATTTCTTTACAGAAAACTCTCCATTTTTTTCCATTATGGAATCAAATCTACAGTTTTCCATACATTTTCCACATTGGATGCATTTATCTTGATCTATTACCGCTTTTGGAAGTCCATAGTACGCTTCCTTCTTAGGTTTAGTTTTTTTACCTGCTACAAGGTGAAGGTTTGGAGCATCCACATCACAATCAGCATAAGCCTTTGTATTTGAAAGCTTTATAAATGAGCTAGCTACAGTAGTCTTTCCAGTTCCACCCTTACCGCTCAGTATAAGAAGCTGTTTCACGTTGCACCTCTCCTTTCACTGTTTCAAGTATATTTTTAAACAATTTATTGTATTTTTCACTTTCTCTAGCTGCTATTTTTGCATTTGAGTTTATCTCTCCAAGCTCTTTTTCAAAAGGAACTCTTCCAAGAATTTTAATTCCTTTTTCTTTACAGAATTCTTCTGATGGATTTTCTCCGTCTAAGCATTTATTTAGCACCACTCCAAATGATTTACCAAATAAACTAACTAGTTCATACACCATTTCTAAGTTATGTGCTCCAAATGCTGTCGGCTCAGCAACTAACACACAAAAATCAGCATCTTTTATACTTTCCATTACTATGCACGCACTTCCTGGAGGGCAGTCTATAATAGAAAGTTTTTCATTACCTGTTGCACTATTTTCTGTTGCACTATTTTTTATTGCACTGCTTTTTGATTTTCTATTTTCCTCAAGTAATTTCTCTATTATCGGAACTCCTGACACCTCTCCAGTGTTTAAGATTCCTGTGTATACATCAATTCCCTGAGATTTTCCTTTTTCTATTTTTCCTATTACTTTATCTTTTTCAGTAATTGCATTTTCTGGACATAGTAGCGAACACCCACCACATGAATGACAAATATCTCCAAATACAATTGGTGCCTTTTTTATAAATGCAAGTGCATTAAATTTGCAGAAATCCACGCATTTTCTACAACCACTACAAAGTTCTTTATCGACCTCAGGAATTTTTACAGATACATTTTCCTCTACAATTTCTTCTGGTTTAAAGAACAAATATCCATTTGGCTCTTCTACATCGCAATCTATATAAGTAGCTGATTCTGATGCTGCAGCCATATTTACTGAAAGAAGGGTTTTTCCTGTTCCACCCTTTCCACTAAGCACTGCTATATTCATACTAGTTTGCACCATGTCCGTGGAATCCAGCGTGGATTTCAGTTAATTCCTCTAATTTTCCTTCTTTGAAAGCTTCTATATTTTCTCTTGCAGTTCCCTTAAATGTTCTATACATCTTAACTTCTCCTGCTTCAAGAACTTCTGCTGCATTTTCACCACATCTTGGTGTTAAAAGAACTTTCACCTCAGCATCAACTATTGTCTGAGATGCCTTAATTCCTGCACCCGCTGATTCTGCTATTGCACTATTGTCTAAAATTTCTTCGTTTCCGTTTTCTGTGTCGTATATTAGGAAGTATGGTGTACGCCCAAATGATATACAAACCTCTGAATCTATATTTTTTTCGTCTACTGGTATAGCTATTCTCATAATTTTACACGTCCTTTGTTATTTTTAATATTTATTCTCTTTAATCTTTATTATTTTAATTTGTTTTAAACTTACACTTATTTCTACTTCAAACTACTTTTCTTCATTTGAATTTTTTTCTAAGTTTAAAATTTCTTTTTCTTGTTGTTCTTTTTCCATCATCTTTCTTTTTCTACATTTCTTACATCCTCGCATACATCCCATTCCTGAGCCTTCTGTAAGAACGTACTCCCCACCTTTTATAACGATAACACTACCATTTACAAGAGATTCCGCAAGTTTCTTTCTCGCACTTGTGTAAATTCCCTGTACTGTAGTTCTTGCGATATTCATCTGCTCTGCACACTGAGTCTGATTGAAACCTTCAAGATCTATTAATCTTATTGTTTCGTACTCATCTACAGTCATAGTTATAAATTTTCTTTCTGATTCAGGAGCGTCTATCGGTCCAAATCTTTCATTTTCTGGAAGACCACAGACATTTCTCCATTTAATTGGTCTAGGCATAAAACACCTCCTAAGTTATCGACATATGTCACTTACAACTATAATTATACTCTGTTTATGACATATGTCAATAAAAGTTGTCACAATTTCTTTTTAACAGCCTATTTTGATCAATCACAATTATTTGCTCTCCAGGCTTCAGCGCCTCGCACTTTTATGTAACACATTTAGCAGCTGCGAGGCGCTTGCAGAATTGTCGATGCAAATTAATTGGTGATTACTCAAAATATACGGCTGATTAAAAAGCAGCTTGTGACAACTTTTATACAAATACCGGAGAAGTTTTTAAAATTGCTTCAAATAAAAAATGCTACCATGAAGTTAGTCACAGTAGCATTTTTTTTAGTAAATATTCGTCAATCTAAAAGGTAATACATCTAAAATTAATTCTTTGATTCCTTTACTTGTGTAGAACTCTTTTAATTTGTGTTTATTGTATTGTTTACGTCTATCATTTAAAGTTTCATACTCTAATAGTTTGAAATAATAATCTTCCCAACTATTATATTCTAGTGAATCTGCATAGTCATATGTACAATTAAGTTTTTCTTCTATATTAGGAATATCTTCTATTACACCTGATTTTAAAATTATCCATTCAAAAGACTCTGGAAAATATACATTTATATTTTTATATTTGCTTATATAAGTAAATAAATCACTTGCATATGGACCATATGCTGCTCCATCAACAATAGCTAAAATATTTTTATCTTTAGATACATCCTCTAATTTTGTAACTACATTAGAGTTCCCTTTTGCAGACTCACAGTTCGGAAACACAGATTCAAAAAACTGGAACCCAGATGCTTCATCTTCTAGTATCAATAAATCTGGGTTATCATTAGGACTACTCTTATACATAGGAACTAGCTCATTATATACGGGAGAAGTTGTATTATACCTTCCAGAACTAACTATTTCGTATATTTCTTCTATACTATATGATAATTGAGAAAGCTTTTTATTAGTATCTTTCCTAGATATAAGAACAAAATAATTATCATACTCATAAAATAAACACTTATCTACAAATCTATATCCCTCATCAATAAATACTATTCGCTTGCTATATTTAGGATTTTCTGATTTTGCATCCTGTTTAAACATCTCCCAAGATGTTTCTCCTGTTATTACTAATGTTTCGCAATCGCCTATAAATGCAACATTTTCTGGGTGATCTTGATGTTCTAATAGCAGTTTTATTAATGAAGTTTTTCCAGTTCCACTATCGCCTCTTATAATAGTTATATTTCTTTTTATTTCAAAATCATAGCTAATAAATCTATCATAAATTTTTATTCTATACTTTCCCTTCATTTACTCACCCCTTAGAGCAATTCTAGCTTCTCTAAAATAATCATCAAAATTATTAACTACATTACCTGTATTAAGTATCTTTATTTCAAAGTCAGTTCCAAAATCCATTATATACTCCAATGTAACTGTAACATCCTTATTTTCTGCTATTTTTAACAAGTATGGAGCACAGTTATTTCCACAGTGAGTAGCATTAAATATATGCTCATCATCATTATCTATCAATATCAAAGTCTTTGTACCTCCAGACAATCTATCTGGGGACATCGCTCCAAAAACAGGACTTTGAATTAAATTCGGTCCTATAACTTCAGATTTATCTACAGCCTTTATTATCTCCTTAGATAAATCTTTTACCAACCAATTTGGATCATACCAATGGTCAAAATATGAATCGGGATTATAAATATATTTGCTTCCCTCTTTATCTCCAAAGTAAATATTTAACATCTCAACACCACCTTTATTATAATAATATTATAACATTATTTGTATATATAACATATAGCAATGAAAAATGCTACCATGAAATTAATCACAGTAGCATTTTAGTTTATTTTTTATTCAAAATCTATTTCAAAATTCATTCCACCAACTTGTACTGTATCTTTTCCTTCAAGTTCTGAATGATTTTTATTTTTAGACACTAA
>URRU01000152.1 GCA_900550335.1 uncultured Clostridium sp.
CTTTATTAAATAAAGTTTTATATACTAAACTATTTTACTTCCTCCAATAAATTCTCTGACGATAGATGTAGAAGGTATATCGGAAATATCCTCTATCGTAGCAAAGTATTGTATAAAACTTAAAAGTCTAGCTGCTTCTATATATTCCACACTTTCTGGATCTACTTCTTTTAAAAGTGGCTCAACATACTTTTTAAGTACAGAAATTTCGTATACACATGCTGAATTGAACATAGCATCAGCCTCTTCTTGATAAGGGAATATATTCTCCTTTTCTCCTTCTCTTACATTATTCCAACTTTTTATAGTATCTTCTGCACTATATCCTCTAAAATTAGAATCTCTTACAATTCTTCTTATAAGTCTTAAATCTGTAGTTGGAATTCTATTATGTGAATCAAGATTTATCTGAGTTAATGCACTTATATATATTCTAAACTTTTTATTATCATCTATATGTGCTGTTAGCTTTGGATTTAATCCGTGTATCCCCTCGATTATTATAGATTCATTTTCTCCAATAGACATCATTTCTCCAGTAAATACTCTTTTACCAGTTTTAAAATCATATCTTATTATCTCTATTTCCCCACCATTTAAAAGAGTGTTCATATCTTCATTGAATTTTTCTACATCTATAGCATTTATAGATTCATAATCATAAGAACCATCCGCCTTACGAGGAGTATGTTCTCTTTCTATAAAATAATCGTCTAAAGAAATAGCTCTTGATTTTACTCCACTAACCCTCATCTGAATAGAAAGCCTATGAGCAAAACTTGTCTTTCCTGATGATGAAGGAGCTGCTATTAAAATAACTCTACTATTTCTCTCTTTTATCATATCGGCAATCTGAGAAATTTTCTTCTCATGAAGTGCTTCAACAGTTCTTATAACATCTCCTGACTCTCCAGATTCAATTATTCTATTTAAGTCTATTACATTCATTACACCTAGCTTTGCAGCCCAATCTTCAGACTCATCGTAAATATTTGATAGCTTTGGCTGGTCTATAAATTTCTCTGGTACTAGTGCATCTTCCTCTGATGGCCCCATAAGAACAACACCTTTTTTGTATTTAACTACATCAAATACATCCATATACTTTGTAGAAGGTGGCATCATTCCATAAAAATGATCTATATACCCTTCACATACGTATATTTTTGCATTCTCTTCATCCTTATTTTCTATAAGTTCTGCTTTATCTTCTCTACTAAGTATTCTAAAAATCTGCCCAGCATCCAATTTATCCATTACAACCTTTTTAATTGGGCAATCTTCAGCTACTATATTTCTCATTTTATTTTTAATATCTTCTATATCTTTATCTGTAAGTTCTCTACCTATGTCCATACTGTAGTACACTCCATTTGATAATGAATGTTCTACTGTAACTTCCATCTTTTCATAAAGTTTTCTACATGCTGTTATAAACACAAAAGAAAGACCTCTAAAGTATACTCTAGCCCCATCTTCATTATAAAAATCTAAAAGCTCTACTTCCTCACCATCGTATACCTTTTCATATAAATCACAAAGAGATTCTCCCTTTATAGCTGCAGTTACAACTCCATCATGTGCTTCATTAAACTCATCTGCTATTTCAGAAAGAAGTAAATAATCTCTATTTTTTCTTTTAAATTTTTCAATTTTTCCGTCAACTTTAACTTCTATTACTCCCATCTCGAACCTCCCACATTGTTTATTTAAGGCCTATGAATTTTTATATACTCTTTTAAAAATTCCTCAACCTTAATTATACTATTCTCCACATGCTCCGACTTAACCTCTATTACAGCGTAATTTGGCTCCATATCAAATGCATATTTTAGATTTTCAGATGTAAGCTTTCCATCAAAAATACTTACATGGTCGTCTATTTCACTACCGCAATCACTAATATGTATTACTTTGGTAAATTCTTTTAGACTACAGTAATTATCTTTACTTAAAATACAGTGTCCTGTATCAAAGCAAAAATAAGGCATATTAACTTTTTCTCTTATCTTTCTTGTATTTTCAAAAATATACTCAAATTCTCCTGTGGATATCCCTGTATTCATCAAATCTCCACCATTTAGACTGTATGAATTTTCCACAGTTATCACAGGTACTCTTGATAACCTTTGCAAATTTTCCTCTAATTTTAAAAAGAAATCCACAGAATTATTTAAATATCTTTTCTTATTATTTAAAAATCTATTTTTCATAGCATATCCAAGATGTAAATTTAAATACGCAGGTTTTAAAAATTCAACACCTCTACACATATCCACACAGAATTTTGCCCAAGAGCTTCTAATACACTCTATTTCCTCGCATGTATTTATCTCCATAGCCAAATGTACTCCAATAGACAAGCCAAGCTCCTCTATCTTATCGATAAAAGGAGCTATCTTGTCAATTTGAGCAACTGTGTCTATTCCTATTTCTAAGTGATTAATAAAATCTCTATTTCGCTCTATAATCTCTAGAGTTCTTTCAATCTCATAGTATAAACAAGCTACACCTATTCTCATTTTATTATCCTCAATATTAATTATATTTCCAAACTTATTTCAAAATAATTAATCTACAAAGCCAAAGCTAGACATTGGGAATAGTCTAAGCATTACATGACCCATAACATCTTTTTCATCTATTAATCCAACCTGTGGAGATCTACTGTCTAAACTATTTACTCTGTTGTCTCCCATTGCAAATATCTTTCCTTCTGGAACTACAACATCAATATCCCCTTCTGTGTACATTCCTTCATCTAAATATGGTTCATCTAGCAATTCTCCATTTACTCTTACATCACCATTAGATATTTGTATATGGTCTCCACCAACACCGATTACCCTTTTAACAAGATCTTTTCCTCTACTGTCATCGTGAAGAACAAAATCCATAGCTCTTCTAAGAGGATTTCTTGTTTCAACTGATAGATCTGAGAATCCATCAATAGGCATATCTGTATCGAATATTATAATATCCCCTCTCTTTGGATCTCCTACTCTATATTTTATAGTATTAACTATTAAATAATCTCTATCCTGAAGTGTAGAAACCATAGACTGTCCATCAACTCTTGTAGGTCTTACAAACTGAACAACCACTCCTGCTATTATAAGGGCTGTAACTAGTATACCTACCCATTCCTTTACAACAGAAAAAGCACCTTTATTTTCTTTTTCTACATTTTTATTTTCGTTTTTATCTTTTTTACTCAAAAGCTTCATCTCCAATCATAATAAATATAAACACATCTTGAAATCATCAGTTGTCTTCAAAACATACTTATACTATATCACTTTTTTATAATTTCGTCTTTTATTTTTCTAAAGTTGAATTTTTCTTCTAAGTCCCTTAGGATATCTGTTCTTTATAACTCCTCCAGATTCTTTTCCCCATCCTAGAGAAACACCTTCAACACCTACAATTATCCAACCTCTAGACTCTCCTGTGTTGATTACATCTCCACTCATATAAGCTTTTATCTCATCTGAGTCGAATTTAAAATCGGCAAAGTTTTTAACATCTTCTTTTTTAAGATAGTGAGCTAATGCATGAGAAGGCTCAAATCTATTTTTCTTTAACTCTCCAAGATGTAATCCCTGTCTTAGTAGTTTTATCTTCTTAGTATCTGGAGAATCCTTAGGCATTAGATATAAATTTTCTCCTCTTATAAAGAAGTCTCCATCTAGTTTTATGTTTAAGAAATTTTTTTCAAACTCTCTAAAGTCTTTTAGCTCTTTGTCTAATTTTTTGAATTTAGCTGGTTTTACACTACAATCCTCTTCATCGTGTTTTATTATCTTAGCTACAAAGTGACCTTCACCTTTTACCTTGTGCGGCCATAATCTTTCCTTTAGCACAACTTCTGCATTTTCAAATTCTTCCGCAAATCTGTCTATTATATCTTCGTCCTCTTCCTTTGCAAAAGTACATGTTGAATAGACTAAAGTTCCTCCATTTTTAAGCATTTTATATCCATCTCTAATTATTTCATGCTGAATATCTCTACATTCTATTACCTTTGCATAGCTCCAATCATCAATTGCAACTTGATCTTTTCTAAACATCCCTTCTCCAGAACAAGGTGCATCTATTATAACTTTATCAAAATAACCTTCAAATACTTTTAATAATCCCTTAGAGTCTGTGTTAGTTATTATCGCATTAGCTGCTCCAAATCTCTCAAGATTTTCTCCAAGTGCTTTTATTCTAGTCGCATTTATCTCATTAGATACTAAAAGCCCTGTGTTGTTTAGTTTTGATAATATATATGTAGATTTCCCTCCAGGTGCAGCACACATATCAAGAACTCTGTCTCCTTCTTGTATATCAGCCTTTGGTACAACACTCATTGCAGAAGGCTCCTGTAAGTAGTATGCTCCTGCATCGTGAAGTGGATTTCTACCTGGCTTGTACTCATCTTCGTCATAATAAAGACCTTCCTCTGCCCAAGGAATATCCTCTGTATTACAATCT
>URRU01000153.1 GCA_900550335.1 uncultured Clostridium sp.
AATCTAAGGATAAATCTGAAAAAACTTGGATGTTAGCTACAAGAAAATCAGAAGAAGAGCTTAATGAGATGTATTTTGGAAATGGAAATGACAGGGATGATGCAGTTGTAATGGTTCCTTATCATATAGAAGAGGATAAACTTGTAATAATAAGAGAATATCGTGTGCCTTTAGATGACTATGTTTACTCACTTCCAGCAGGGCTTATAGATTCAGGTGAAGATATAGAAGTTTGTGCAAGAAGAGAATTAAAAGAAGAAACTGGATTAGACCTTGTTGAAATAAATAAAATGGATAGTGGTTTTGGTTTATATCCATCTCCTGGTATGACAGATGAGTCATTTTCACTACTTTATTGTACTTGCAAGGGTGAACCATCTAATGAATATCTTGAGCCAACAGAAGAAATCCAGACTTTACTAATAGACAGACAGCAGGCTGTTGAAATATTAAAAAGTAAAGCAAATATGGATGTAAAAGCATTCTTAGCATTACAGATATTTATATCTGTCGGTAAAGATAATGAAAATTAATAATTAGTATAGAATAAAAGAAGAATAGATTGGATAGAATGTATTGAAGATTTTTTACACATATATAATAAGATGCAAAAATAATACCTTATACACGGGCTATACAACCGACATAAAAAGACGAATGATAGAACACACAGAAGGTAAAAACTGTAAGTATACTAAAAATTATGGATTTAGCAGATTAGAGGTTTATTTTGAAAGTAGTAGCAGAAAAACAGCTATGAAGCTGGAGTGTTATATAAAAAAATTAACTAGGGCTAAGAAATTAAAAATAATAGAAAATCCGAATATTTTAGTAGAAATGTTTCTAAAAGATAAGGAAGAAGAGATACTAGTTGGAAATATAGGTGTGGATATAATTAACAATGAAGTACATGAATTTAAAAATGTTATAGATTAAGAAAAATCTATAATAAATAAAGATAACAAATTACAAATACACGAACTATTATAATATTGACAGATTGTTTATTGGGTTTATAATATATATTATAAGACAATCAGATTTAAAAATAGTTCGTGTATTTATGAAAATAGAGATATTTACATAAAACATAGCTATTATTAAAATTATAAAATTTAAACTTTTATAAATTAAAATAAAGTGGAAGGATATTAATAAACTTATGAAAATAGTAGTTGCATGTACTGGTGGAATGTCTACGGATATATTAGTAGACAGAATGAAAAAAGAGGCAGAGAGTAGAAGTATAGCTTGTGATATACAGGCAATTCACAGAAATAAAATAGAGGAAGTTCTTTCAAATAATGATATAGATTTACTTCTTTTAAGTCCACAGCTTAGAGGAGAATTTGAACGTATAAAGGCCTTTGCTCCAGGCGAAACAAAAGTAGAAATGTTAGATATGGTAAAATTTGGTGCTTGCGATGGGCACGCTACACTTAATTTTGCTATGGATTTGATAAACGAATAGGATAAGGGTTAAAACTTGAAAAAGGTTCTTAAAAAAATAACTAAGGTAATGGCTGCTGTATTTACTACAGTGGCTCTGCTTTTATGTGCTTATTTAATTTGGCTTACAGTATCAGATTATCAGCCACTATATAAGGAAAATCTTGTAATAGCACATGATGGAGATGAGGAAAAGGTTGCCCCTGGTAAGGAATATTCTATTACAACGTATAATATTGGCTTTGGAGCATATAGCCAAGATTTTGATTTTTTCATGGACGGTGGAACAGAATCTAAAGCAAAGGATAAAGAAACCGTACTAAAAAATATAAAAGGTTCAGTAAATGAATTGAATAAAATAGATCCTGATTTTGCATTTGTTCAGGAAATAGATATAGATAGCTCGAGAAGTAGAAAAACAGATCAAAGAGTACTTGTTGCACATGGACTAGATGATGAGTACACAAACTGCTTTGCTTTTAACTATAAGGTACCGTATATAATCTATCCATTTAATGATATGCATGGTAAAGTGTCTGCAGGACAGGGTACATATAGCAAATATAAATTTGAAACGGCTGAGAGAATATCTCTTCCAACAGATCAGAGTTGGCTTGCTAGATTATTTGGTCTAGATAGATGTATGATAGTTAATAGAATAAAAACATCAAATAATAAAGAGCTTGTTTTAATAAACCTTCACATGTCAGCATATGATAAAGGCGGAGAATTTAGACAGAAGCAGCTGAATATGTTAGAGGAAGTTTTACAGGATGAATACAAAAAAGGAAATTATGTAATAGCTGGTGGAGATTGGAATCATGTAATTCCAACTACAGATATAAATAAATTTGCAAAAACTGAGGAAAGACCAGATTGGTACGATTATATTCCAGAAAACTTTAGTCCAAAAGGATATAGATTTGAAGTTGATGAAAATATTGCTACTAATAGAACAGCTGGAATTCCTTATGATAAAGATGTGAACTTCACAGCAATTATAGATGGTTTTATTGTGTCTGATAATATAGATGTAGTTGCTAAAAAGGGTAGCGACTTACAATTTAAATACTCTGACCACAATCCAACTACAATAGAATTTAAAATAAAAAATTAATAAATTTATTTTAGGAGATGATTATATTTAATTCATCTCCTTTTTTATTTTAAGAATATAGTATTAAATTATACATAAAATCTATTTTAAGCAGATATTTTTTTAGTTAAACAAAATATTTTGACACTTCTATTGACTAAATTGATAAAAGTGATTATAATTTATATATGATAACGAATATCATTATATTTAATTTTAAATTTCAATAACATAAATACTGATAAAAGGGAGTGAAAAAATTGCTTAAAAGTAATGTAAAAATAGATTTTAATAACAAAACCGAGGTTAAAAATCAAATCGTGGAGGAGCTAAAGTCTAAGGGACATAGAATAACTTTTCAAAGAAGGTTAATTCTGGATACTATTTTAAGCAATGAAACTCTTATGATAAAAGAGGTATATTATAATGTAAGAAAAAAGGATAGATCTATTGGTTTAGCGACTGTTTATAGATTTATTAAAATTCTCCAAGAAGCAGGGATAATAGACGAAAATGAAAAATTTACGTTTGTTAATACTGATGATGAAAAAGTAGAATGTGGGGACTGTAGCGTAACTCTTCAAAATGGAGAAGTTGTAAGAATAAATTGTTGTGAATTGTACTCAGCTGTCAAAAATATTTTAGTAAATAAAGGGTACAACGACGATTTAAAAATCAACAGTATAAATACAACAAGAACAAAAAAATAATTTTTTAAAATTTTAAAAAGCTAATAATCAAAATTCCAAACATAAACCTTAACCTAAAACTCCTGTACTATAATCGTATGCCATCTCCTAAAAGTATAGGAGTTTTTTATTGCTTTAATATGATTTTTTATTACCTTAATAGTTTTTTAGCATTTTAAAAATATGTATTATAAAGGATTTCTTGTAAAAGATTTTCTGTTATGATATAATTTCCTTCAAATGGAGGTGTTGTATATGATAAAGAAACTAACTATGCAACAGGCTATATTTATGCTATCAAATTTACAGAAAAAAGAAAGTAAGTTAAAACAGCAGTTTTATGGTTCTTGTAGAGATATTCCTCTAAAGAAAGATGGAGAATCTGTTGTAAGTCAGGAACTGGTAGATAAAAATATAGAAAGATTTAAAGAGTATAAAGATTTGCTAAAAAATATCGTAAATCTTAAAAAAGCTATACATGTTGGTAACAATAAGGTTGTTTATGAAGGAAAGACATTAAATGATTTATTAATCGAGGCAAAAACAGGTAGACAGTACCTAAGTCTATTAGAAGTAATGATTCACGATTCAAGAATTAGCCTTGAGCCAAATCTAGGTGTTATAGAATACGGAAATCCAAATATAGATATGTTTGCTGAAGAGATTGAATCATTAGATTTAGAAAATAAATTAAATGAACTATCTCAACTTATAGAAAAATTAAATACAGAAGTGGAAATAGAAGTAGATCTAGAAAATGCATAAGGGAAAGAGTATAACTACTCATCTGCTCCAGGCTTCAGCGCCCCACTATGTTAGAGTAACACATTTAGAGGATGTGGGGCGCTTGCAGAATTGTCGCTGATAGAGTAGTTATACCCTTTCCCCCAATTTATGTACTTGCTTCTAGCGAGGAGTTGGGAGAAGTTTGTAAATTTGTTGTAAGTATATAATTTTTAGGAATGTTAGTAGCTGTACAAAGACGAAAAAGCTTATTATAAAGAAAAAACGAATTTCGATTTTACAATTCTCATTAATTTACATATTACGAATTACGAATAATTAAAAACAGTAAATCAATCATTGTAAACAACGAAATTGTACGGCGATGGCTGGATTTTTCTGGCAAAAACTAAATGGTAGAGAGTTTTGCTTTTAGATTTACCAAC
>URRU01000154.1 GCA_900550335.1 uncultured Clostridium sp.
AAGACAGGGGGAAGTTGTTTCTGGGGTGATGAGGGATTTTGCTAAGGAATATGATCCTGAGAGAGAAGATTTTTGGGCAACTGTTGGACTACTTCACGATATAGATTTTGAGATGTATCCAGACGAACATTGTATTAAGGCAGAAGAACTTTTAAGAGAGAATGGATACGACGAAGAGTTTATCCATGCAGTTGTTTGCCACGCGTATGGAATATGTGAAGGGTTAGAAAAGAAACCAGAGCATATAATGGAAAAGGTTTTATTCGCTACAGATGAGCTTACTGGACTTATAGGTGCAGTTGCAATAATGAGACCTTCTAAGAGTGTTATGGATTTAGAGTTGAAATCTGTTAAGAAGAAATTTAAAACTCCTAAGTTTGCAGCAGGATGTTCAAGAGATACAATTAAAAAAGGTGCAGAAGAATTAGGATGGGAATTAGATGAACTAATGCAGAGAACAATAGATGCAATGAGAAGTTTATCACCTAAAATGGATATATAGTCATCGAGTTTCTTTTCAGTAGCAAATTTTACGCACAAACACAATTAATTGCGCTCCTGGCTTCGACGCTTTGAAAGATTTTATTAAACATTAAAAAAGTTCAAAGCGTCTGCAGATAGTCACTGCAATTTAATTTGTGTTTGCTCATAAAATTTTGAACTACTGAAAAATCAACTTCGATGAATTATATACCACAACTTAGGTTTCAAAACTTGATAGTGTAGGTTAAAAGTGTAAATAATATTTGAATTATTCAAGAGAAGTTATTTCTATTGCCCTACTATATTTTCATCTCAGACTTGAAACTTTTTTAAACGAATAAATAATTTAATAAACTGAGGACAAGAGAGATAATTGCTTTATAGCGACAATTCCGCAAGCATCCCATACTTTGAAATGTGTTATATAAATTATGGGATGCTGAGGACTGGAGCACAAAGCAGTATCTCTCTTGTCCTTTTTATTGAATTTTTATTTGAAAAAGCTTTGTTTTAGAGTATAATATATAATATCTAAAAATTATTTTTGATGAGAAATTCTTTTTTTAAGAATAATTAATAAATTCTAAATAACCCAGATAACTGGTAGGAGGAAATTATGTACAAAGTAACTGGAAAGATGTTCACAGAAGAACAGATAAGAGAAAAGGTAGCAGAATTAGGTAAACAGATAGAAAATGACTACAAAGGTGAAGAAGTTTTAGTAGTTGGTATATTAAAAGGTGCAAATGTGTTCACTTGTGACCTTATAAGACAGATAGACTTAGATGTTAAAATCGACTTTATGAGTGTTTCAAGCTATGGAAGTGGAACTGAGTCTTCTGGTACAGTTAGAATATTAAAAGACTTAGATACAGATATAAAAGGAAGAAATGTTCTTATAGTTGAGGATATAATCGACTCAGGTAGAACTCTTAGCAACTTAGTTAAAGAGCTACAGATAAGAGAGCCAAAGAGCTTAAAATTATGTACTCTATTAGACAAACCAAGCAGAAGAGTTGTAGATGTTGATGTTGAATACGTTGGATTTGAAATAGAAGATAAATTCATAGTAGGATATGGAATAGATTACGCTGAAAAATATAGAAACCTTCCTTATATAGGAATAGTTGAAGATATAGCTGAATAATTAGATATAATTAATATAAAAAGGCATGCTTTTTAAGTATGCCTTTAAATTTGTGGATGTATGAAAAATAAATATTATATCGGAAAGGATAGATTTGATGAATATAAATTATTTTGAGCATATTCAGGCTCCGATACTTTTGTTTTTCCAGAGTATTAGGAACCCAATTTTAAATATTCTATTTTTATTCTTTACAATAAGTACAGAGACACCTGTTGTGGTGCTATTTACAGCACTTATGTATTGGTGTATTGATAAGAAAATAGGACGGAGAATGCTATATTCACTTACAGGAAATATTGCCTTAAATGGGGCAATTAAGGACTATTTTAAGGTAGAAAGACCTATTGGAAAGTTTGGACTTGAGTCTATGAGAGTTGAAACAGCTACAGGTCATTCGTTCCCAAGTGGTCATACACAGACAGCGACTACATTTTGGACTTCTTTAGCAGTTCAGTTAAAGAAGAAATGGGTGTATGTTTTAGCAGTAGTTATGGCTATAGGTGCTGGTATTTCAAGACTTTATTTAGCTGTTCATTGGCCGATGGATGTTGTTGTAGGGCTTATTCTTGGATTTTTATTTACTCTACTTTTGATAAAGATAATGGATAGATCTGAGAAAAGTGGAAAATATTGGGAAATGATACTGATTTTAGTTCCGCTTGCGATAATGGCATTTGTGCTAAAGAGCAGTGATTATACTAAGCTTTTTGCACTTATGTTTGGATTTACTGTAGGATATATTTTGGAGAGAGAGTATGTATCTTTTGAAGTGATAGATAGAAAAAATCTTAGCAATGGAGAAATTATTAGAAAAAATGGAAAAAGATTCTTAATAGGGATGCTTAGTTTAGGTGTTGTTTATTTAGGCTTAAAGCTTGTATTTTCTTTATTTGGAGCAACTGATGGAAGTACACTTGATATGGTACTAGATTTTGTTAGATATTCGGCTGTTGTGATTCAAGGTGTAGCAGGTGCTCCATATTTATTCAAAAAAATGGGAATATAATTTTTAGATAAGTTTTTTTAGATAAGGGTTTTTATAAAATTCTTAGGAAAGGAAATAATTATGAAAAAGGTTGTTATAATAGGTGCTGGGCCTGCAGGTATGACTGCAGCATATTCGGCATCGCAAAATGGTATAGATGTTGTTTTGGTGGAAAAAAACGAGAGAGTAGGTAGAAAGCTACTGATAACAGGAAAAGGGAGATGCAATATAACTAATAACTGCGAGGTCGAGGAGTTAATTGCAAATGTAAATACAAACGGGAAATTTTTATACAGTGCATTCTACACATTTACAAATGATGCTGTTATGGAGATGTTTGAAAGCCTAGGTGTTAGGTTAAAGACAGAGAGGGGAAATAGGGTGTTCCCTGAGAGCGATAGGGCAATGGATGTCGTTGATGCGATGGCTAGACTTATAAAGAGAAAAAATATTAAGTTAGTTACAGGAAAGACTGTTAAAGATATAAAGGAAAAGAATGGAAAAGTTGAGTCCGTTGTTTTAAGTGACGGAAAAGAGATTAAGGCAGATGCAGTTATAATTGCGACAGGTGGTGCGAGTTATCAGAGAACAGGTTCTACAGGAGACGGATATAGACTTGCTGAAAAATTAGGTCATAAGATAACTCCTCTTAAACCTTCTTTAATAGGTCTTGAGATACAGGAAGATTTTGTATCTAAGTTAAAAGGGCTTAGTCTTAGAAATGTAGCAATAAATGTATATGGAAAGAAAAATAAGAAAATATACGACGATTTTGGAGAAATGGAATTCACTGATTACGGTGTAGATGGGCCGATTATAAAATCTGCAAGTTGTATAATGAGGGATTTATCTAAGGAAAGTTATAAGATTTCTTTAGATTTAAAACCAGCTCTAGACCACGAAAAGCTTGATAAAAGAGTTCAGAGAGATTTCCAGAAATATATAAATAAGAGATTTGAAAACTCACTATCAGATTTACTTCCAAGTAAGATGATACCAGTAATCGTGGAACTTTCTGGCATAGATTCAGCTACTCCGGTAAATTCTATAACTAAGGAAGAAAGAAGAAATCTTGTAAATACAATTAAAAATATTGAGATGCATGTTAAGAGATATAGACCTATGGAAGAAGCGATAGTTACTTCTGGTGGGGTTAAGACATCTGAGATAAATTCTAGTACTATGGAGTCTAAGTTAGTTGAGGGACTTTATTTTGCTGGGGAAGTGATAGATGTTGATGCTTACACTGGAGGATTTAACTTACAGATTGCGTTCTCTACAGGATATTTAGCAGGAATGAGTATATAAAATATTGATAAAGGGGAAATAGAATAACTACTATCTGTTCCAGGCTTCGACGCTTTCTTTGTTTTATTCGAATAGTGTTCGAAAACAAAGTTGAAAGCGTCTGTAGATTGTCACTGGATAGTAGTTACTTCTATTTCCCTTCTTTGTACCAAGTTATATATAGAGAGAAGCGAAATTGATAGAAGATTGTCGGTGAGAATTAATTTACGATTGTATACAAAATTTTATCTACTGAAAAATTCTTGTGAAACCTGCTTTTTTTATTTTATATATGTTGAGAAGAAAAATTAATCTTTGTTTATTTGCTAGAGAGATTGCCCTTCTTTATACTAAGTTTTTATATATTTGCTTGAAATATTAAGAAAAGAATATTGATATTATAGTTTATAGAATTTGTGGTGCGATTTTATTTATGCTTGTTGACGAAATTTTTAAATAAAGCGTTTTTATTATTAA
>URRU01000155.1 GCA_900550335.1 uncultured Clostridium sp.
AAAAATGGAGCTTTTTTAAGCTCTATTTTTTTGTTCAAATATAAAAACTTGTAAAAATATCTATTTTGTAGAGTTTTTACAGAAATAATATTAAATAGATAAAAAAGATATACTAATAGAGTTATTTTAGAGAATAAAGTATGCTATAATATATAATAAAGTTGAAAAATGGAGGGGAACCAATGAAAAAAATAAACAATATATCTGATAGAGAGCTATATGAAAAAATGGATTACTTAAAGTTGCTTTCAAAGCTTTATCCAAATATATCTAAGGCCAGTACAGAAATAATAAACCTAGAGGCCATATTAAACCTTCCAAAGGGGACAGAACACTTTATAACAGATATACATGGTGAGTATGAACCTTTTGTTCACGTACTAAAAAATGGATCTGGTGTTATAAAAAGAAAGATTGATGAGTTATTTGACGGTGAGCTAATGGAGGAAGAAAAGAAAAGATTAGCTACATTAGTATATTATCCAGAGCAAAAACTTGAATATATAGAAAAAGAAGCAGAAAATATAGATGATTTTTATAGAATAAATATGTATAGATTAATAAAATTATGTAAATATGCATCTAGTAAGTATACAAGATCTAAGGTAAGAAAATTATTACCTGATGATTTTAAATATATAATAGAAGAGCTACTTCATGAGCACATGAATAGCGAACATAAAGAAAAATACTATAAAAGTATAATTGAAACAATAATAGAAACAGATAGAGCAAAAGATTTTATAATAGCTATTTCTGAATTAATACAAAAGTTAGTAGTTGATAGACTTCATGTAATAGGTGATATATTTGATAGAGGGCCTAGACCAGATATTATAGTAGATAAACTTATGCAGCATCACTGTGTAGATATACAGTGGGGAAATCACGATATTTTATGGATGGGTGCAGCTTCAGGAGAAAAGACTTGTGTTGCAAATGCACTTAGAATATCAGCTAGATATGCAAACTTAGATGTTGTTGAGGATATATACGGAATAAACCTACTTCCTTTAGCAACTTTTGCAATATCTACATACGGAGATGACCCTTGCCTAGAATTTATGCCTAAAATAGGAGATGAAGAAGTATCTACTACAGAAAAAACTCTAATGGCTAAAATGCATAAGGCTATAAGTATAATACAGTTTAAATTAGAGGGAGAAGTAATAAACAGAAGACCTGAATTTGAGATGAGTCATAGATTATTACTTAATAAGATAGATTACGAAAGAGGAACTATAAATTTAAAAGGAAAAGAATATAATTTAAAAGATACTAATTTCCCAACTATAGACCCTAAAGATCCGTATAAGCTTACTCCTGAAGAGAGAGATGTTATAGAAAAGGTTACAAGATCTTTCAGAACTAGCGATAAGTTACAGAGACATGTAGAATTTTTATTCTCTAAAGGAAGTATATTCTTAAAAGCAAATTCAAATTTACTTATACATGCATGCATACCTCTTAATGCGGATGGAAGCTTTATGTCTATGAAATTAAAAGGAAAAGAGTACTCTGGAAGAGAGCTTATGATACAGATGGAAAATATAGCTCGAGAAGGATTTATATCTAGAGATTCAGATCCAGATAAACAGTATGGACAGGATATAATGTGGTACATGTGGACGGGAAAATGCTCATCTTTATTTGGAAAAGATGATATGACTACATTTGAAAGATATTTTATAGCAGAAAAAGAAACTCATGTAGAAAATAAAAACCCATACTACACACTTAGAGAAGACGAGGATATTTGTAAAAAGCTATTTGATGAGTTTGAACTAGATATAAACGATTCACATATAATAAATGGACATGTTCCTGTAAAATCTAAGAGCGGAGAAAGTCCAATAAAGGCAAATGGAAAGATTCTTGTAATAGATGGTGGATTCTCAAAGGCATATCAAGACAAAACTGGTATTGCAGGATATACATTAATATATAATTCAAAAACTATGCAGCTAGTATCACATCAGCCATTTAGCTCAATGGAGGAAGCTATTTGTGATGAAAATGACATAATATCTACAACTGTTGTCGTTGAGCACAAGGCAGAAAGAAAAATGGTGAGGGATACAGATGAAGGTAAGAGAATGCAAAATGAAATAGATGAATTGAAAATGTTATTAAAGGCTTACCAGAAAGGTTTAATAAAACAGAAATATAATATGTAAAAATACAACGAGATAACTTTAAAAAATATATCTTATATATAATATTTAAAAGTAAATAAAAAGATTTAGTGTATAAACTTTAATATAGTTTTTATCTATAGTGCTATAGTTTTTTTATTGTATTCAACTTAGTATATCATATGATAATATTTAATATGAAAAAAATATGAACGTTTTAGAGAATAAAATGTTTTAGGAGGATTTTAGTAATGGTAAAAAAATTATTAGCGCTAACATTATCTTTATGTTTAGCAATCGGTGCTGTCGGATGCTCTAGCGGTGGCGGAGAATCATCTGACAACAAAGACTTCAAAGTAGGTATAGTAACTCCTACATTATCAGTAAGTGAAGATGAATACAGAGGAGCAGAGGCTATGGTTGAAAAATACCCTGGTCAGGTAGAACACGTTACTCTTCCAGAAAACTTCAATACTGAAATAGAAACTGCTATAAGCCAGATAGTAAGCTTAGCTGATGATGAACAGATGAAAGCTATAGTAGTAGTTTCAGGACAGTCTGGACTTCTTCCAGCATTACAGCAGGTTAAAGAAAAAAGACCTGACATAGTAACTATAACAGCTCCAATATGGGATGACCCAGATATGATGAGCCAGTATGTTGACGTTAACCTTGATGCTAACTGGGCAAAAAGAGGTGAAACTATAGTTACTCTAGCTAAAAAAATGGGATGTAAAACATTCATACATTACTCTTTCCCAACACATCTTTCAAAAGAATCTGTAGCAACTAGAAGAGATAAAATGAAAGAAACTTGTGAAAAAGAAGGTATGGAATTCGTAGAAGTTATGACTCCAGACCCACAGACTGGTCAGGGTGTTGCAGCTATGCAGCAGTTCTTAAACGAAGATATTCCAAGACAGATAGAAAAATATGGTAAAGATACTAACATATTCGGATCTAATTGCCCAATGTACGATGTAATATTAGCTAAAGCTTTAGAGTTAAAATTCTGTGTAGCTGAACAGTGCTGCCCAACTCCAACTCAGGCTTACCCAACAGTTTTAAATCTTGAAATAGCTGAAGAAGATTCTCAGAACTACGAAAAAATGAACCAGATGATATCTGAAAAAGTAGATGCTCAGGGAATGAAAGGTAGATTAGGTGGATGGCCAATGCCAATGACAGTATTCTTACCTGAATATGCTGTTGAATTAGCTATGGAAATGGTATCTAATGGATTAACTAAAGAAGATGTTTCTAGCTCAGAATACTTACAGAAATTTGCTAAAGACAAATTCGGCATAGATACTCAGTTCGAAAAACTTAAAGACAATACTGACAACTACCAGTTAATGGTAATGGATCAGATAGTATATTAATTTAAAATTAATTAGTTAAAGAAAACCCCAGGAAGTATCTTTTCTGGGGTTTTAAATTATAATATAAAAGGAGAATTTATGATAAAGACAATTAATCTTAGTAAGCAATTCTCTGGAATATACGCATTCAAAAATGTTAACTTTCATTTAAAAAAAGGTGAAATACATGGAATAGTAGGAGCAAATGGATCGGGGAAAAGTACTTTTTTAAATGTATTATTCCAAGATAGAAATATTCACCTTACTGGAGGATATGAAGGAAAGATAATATTTGATGGCGAGAAAATGAAAATAAACACTACCAGAGAAGCAATTGAATTAGGTATTGGAAAGGTATATCAGGAATTTGCACTTGTAAATAGTATGGATATAGCTTCAAATATAAAGATAAATAGCAATAATTTTTTAGGTTCATCAAGTGATAAAACAAATAAAGATTTTCTATACATAGATAAGAAAAAAAATGAAAAAGATGCTGAAGAAGTTTTGAGAGAAATGGGCATAAAAGTAGATGTAAAATCATCTCTTGAAAATCTAAATGTAAGTGTAAAGCAGTTTATCGAAATTGCTAGGGAAATAAGTAATAGAAATTTAAAAGTTCTATTTTTGGATGAGCCGACTGCATCTCTAAATAAAGAAGATACAGATATATTCATGAAGATAGTAAAATCACTTAAAGAAAAGGGGATTTCTATAATATTTATATCTCATAGACTTGATGAAATAACAGAGCTTTGTGATGAGGTAACTGTATTCAGAGATGGAGAAGTGGTTGCTAACTACCAAAAGGATGAATTTGATATAGAAAAAATAGCTATAGATATGATTGGGAAAAA
>URRU01000156.1 GCA_900550335.1 uncultured Clostridium sp.
AGGACAATTCTCTTCATATTCTTTTATTATGTCATCCTCATCTATAGGATTATTTTTTTTAACATTATCCAAAGGTCTAGATGCTCTTTCTCTTGCAAATATTATAATATCATTATTCGTAGGATCAACTCTTAGCTCTTTCTTCAAGTCGGCACCTCCTAGCACAATTCTTTTAAAAATAAATTTTATAAATTCAATTTTTATTCCATGAAATTTATTAGTTTAATTATATCAGATTTTCATAAAAAATTCTCTCATCTGACAGAAAAAGTACTATAAAAAAACTCATTATCTGAAAATTAGTTATTTTTTGTTAATTATATATTTGTCAATAAATTTTAGATAAATAGGATGTTTTTTTTAATCTTATATGTTATTATGTAAGAGGAAAAGCTTTTTTAAAGCTACACAATATTTAATATATGTTTAAATATTACACATTATTAATTCAAACTTAAATAGTGTGTTTTTGAGATTATTTTAGGGGGTACTTATAAATGAATAATTTTTCAAACAGAGTTACTGCTATGCAGTCATCACCAATAAGAAAGCTAGTTCCTTTTGCAACTGCTGCAAAAGCTGAAGGTGTTAAAGTTTATCACCTTAATATAGGACAGCCAGATATAAAAACTCCAATAGGATTCTTTGAAGCAGTTAAAAACTTCGATAACGAAGTATTAGAATATGCTGTTTCTCAGGGTATACCAGAACTTATAGAAGCTCTTCAGGATTACTACAAAACTTATGATATGCACTTTGATAAGGACGAACTTCTTATAACTAATGGTGGTTCTGAAGCATTATTATTCGCTATGATGGCTACTTGCGATCCAGGAGACAAACTTTTAATACCAGAACCATTCTACACTAACTACAATGGTTTCGGACAGTGCGTAAACGTTGGAGTTGCTCCAATAACTACTAAAGCAGAAAATGGTTTCCATTTACCATCTAAAGAAGAAATACTTTCTAAAATAGATGATAAAGTAAAAGCTATACTTCTTTCAAATCCAGGTAACCCAACTGGTGCTATATACAGCAAAGAAGAATTAGAAATGATAGCTGAAATAGCTATAGAAAAAGACTTATGGATAATATCTGATGAAGTTTACAGAGAATTCGTATATGATGGATTAGAATATACAAGCTTCGGTAACTTAAAACAGGTTGAAGACAGAGTTATAATAATAGACTCAGTTTCTAAGAGATACAGTGCTTGTGGTGCAAGAATAGGATCTATAGCATCTAAAAACAAAGAACTTATAGCTCAGATAATGAAACTTTGCCAGGGAAGACTTTGTGTTCCAACATTAGAACAGGTTGGTGCTGTTGAACTTTACAAAACTCCAGTATCTTACTTCAAAGAAGTTAATGATGAATACAGAAAAAGAAGAGATGTTCTTTATTCTGAATTAATGAAAGTTGATGGAGTTATATGTGAAAAACCAACAGGTGCTTTCTATATAGTTGCTAAACTTCCAGTAGACAATGCAGAAGAATTCGTTAAATGGATGCTTACTGAATTCAGAGTTGACAATGAAACAGTAATGGCTACTCCAGCTGAAGGATTCTACGCTACTCCAGGACTAGGAAGAGATGAAATAAGACTTGCTTACATATTAAAAGAAGAAGATTTAAGAAAAGCAGCTAAAATACTTAAAGAAGGTCTTGAAGCTTACGTTAAATTAAACAAATAATAAAATTTAATATATTTAAAAGAAGGATAATTATTATCCTTCTTTTTTTATGATTTCTTTAGATTTTATTTATTCTGTCTTACTTGTTAAGTTTGTTTGGTTGTGATATTATATTTTAGGTATGGCATTGTTTAAAACTATGTTGTAAATACAATTAAATTTGAATTTTAGGAGGTAACACTTTGATAGAAATACTTAAAGCCGTCCTACTTGGGATTGTTCAGGGTATAACTGAATGGCTTCCTGTAAGTAGTACTGGACATATGATACTTGTCGATGAATTTGTAAAACTTAATTTCTCGCCAACATTTATAAGTACATTCCTTGTAGTTATACAGTTTGGTTCAATTTTAGCAGTTTTACTTATATTCTTCAAAAAACTAAATCCTTTTGACTCTAGTAAGAGCAAGGTTGAAAAGAAAGAAACTTTAAGCCTATGGGCAAAGGTAATAGTAGCTGTTATACCATCAGGTATAATAGGTATTTTATTTGAAGAGGATATAGACCGTTTATTCTTCAATTCAACTACTGTTGCACTTATAATATATGGGGTTATAATGATAGTTATAGAAAATAGAAATAAAAAGCCTGCTGTTTCAGACTTTTCTCAGGTTTCTTATAAGTTAGCTTTAGGAATAGGTCTATTCCAGTGTCTAGCACTTATACCAGGTACATCAAGATCTGGTTCAACAATAATCGGTGCAACTCTACTTGGTGCATCTAGATATGTTGCAGCAGAATTCTCATTCTTCCTAGCAATACCTACAATGCTTGGCGCTAGTTTATTAAAACTATTAAAAGCTGGATTTGTATTCTCAGGATTCGAATGGTTAGTATTAGGAGTTGGCTCTGTTGTAGCATTTGTAGTTTCTGTTATAGTTATAAAATTCTTTATGGACTACATCAAAAAGCACGACTTCAAAGCTTTCGGATATTATAGAATTGTACTTGGTATAATAGTACTTCTATACTTCGGATTTATTAAATAATAAAAAATAAAGGGACTTTTATTTTGACATATCGTCATTATAAAGTCCCTTTTCTTTTACATATTTATTATCTTTTCACTCTCTACAGTGTCGTTTATCACTTTGATAATATCGCTTGTATCCTCGCTAAATGTAGTTACAAAACTTACATAGTCAGTTGCTCTATTTACAGCATGATAAACCTTATTTATATCTCCTGCAAAGTCATTTACCTGATAATCTTGAGTAGTATCCGCTATTTTCTGATTGTATAACATCTCTAACTCGCAGATTATAACAGCCTTAAATTCTAAACTCTTAACTGTATATATATTAGATATAGTAACACCATTTTTTCTGCTTAAACTAGTCAGATTTTCATCAGATACTATCACTTCTATACCAGCATCGTCTAGCGCTTTCTTTATCATATACTGGAAGTAGATAGTTTTTCCATTTTTAAGTCTTTTCTTATTAAATGGATATATTATAGCTATATCTGAATAATCTAATCCTTTCTTATCTACAAAGTACTCAATTTCCCATATAACAGAACTAATCTGATCATCTAAATCACTTACTTTAATAAGTGCTACCTGATTCTTTCCAAAGTCTCTAATAGGCTCTGATTCTAAGAATACACTTCTCTTTATATCAGGTCTGATTTCTTTATAGTAATTATCGGCATTTTGACCTAGTTTATTAGAAAAATCTACAAGACTACCAGTCTGTCTGTAATTTTTTTTCAATTCTACAATCTTATCTATATGTATATTCTCATATTTATTTTTGAATATGTTCATATTATTGGTTAGATTCATTGTCTTGCAATTGAAAATATTGAAAATATGCTTTGTCTTATATAAGAACTCCTCTAGGAATTTTATCTGATCCTCGCTGAAATTCTCAGCCTCGTCTATAAATATTCCCTTGAACATTCTTTTATTTTTTATAACATTTTTAGCCTGTTTAATTATATTTTCAAATGTTTTTTCGTAATCCCTTTTAAGCATAGCATAGTCAAACACTAGATTGTATATTCTAGCAAGTTTAAATACAAAAGATCCAAATGTATGTATTTCTAAATTTGAAATATCATTGCTAAGAACCTCTAATTTTTCTCTTAAGTCACTGCTAGACTGTTTATTTTCAGTTATTATAAGGAATTTATGATGAGGATATATCTTTGATAGCTTTATAGCTCTACTAAGCATTAGAGACGTTTTTCCTGTCCCTGAAGCACCATTGTAAAGGGTTGTCCCATAATGTATAGAATCTGCCTCTACAATCTGGCTATTTTCCATAACAGTAGCAGTATATTCGTATTCATTGCTAAAGAAAGATATTTTCTTAAAATCCTTATTTAGATGTAGTTTGCTATCCAAAATATAGTATTCAGAACAAACATCAAATAGGAATAGGTTTAAAATTATTTCGTCATTTTCTTCATTCATATAATCGTCAAGAGATTTTTTACCACTCATAATTGCTTCAAAGCCATCTCTATCTATTATATTTTTTTCTACAAAATCTCCATAATCGTATACATCATCTATATTCACATATGGCATAACAAACATATAATCATACGATATTTGATTGTGATTTTGCTGCATTTTTATTTTTAATAAATCATATTCTTCTTTCATTATCTCTAAAAGTTCTTCATCCAATATAGAGAATAAT
>URRU01000157.1 GCA_900550335.1 uncultured Clostridium sp.
CCTATTAGATAGAGAGAGTCCATCAATTCTCGATTTTCTATTTAATTATTAATCTTTTATTTTATTAGTATTTTATTACTTACTTAAAATTTATTAATTATCTACTTTTTCTTCTATAGGTTTTCTAAGCATATAATCTTCTTCAACAGGAACATCTAGTTTCATTTTTACTATCTGTCTTGGATGTGGAGCTGATTCTATTGGCTCACCATCTTCATTGTACATTTCTAATATCTTAGCGTACATAGTTTCTTTGTATGGAGCCATTATTTCTATATCTTCTCCAACAGACATTTTATTTCTCTGCTCTACTATTGCAAGACCAGTTTCTTCATCATGTCCTCTAACAACACCTATGAAATCGTAGTTTCTTACATAAGATGCAGATTCATAGTTCTGATCTTCTGTGTCAGGTTTGTGTAGGTAGAATCCTGTTGTAAAGTGTCTATGACTTCCTTTTTTAAGTTCTTCCATCCACATTGGGTTGTATGTCCAGTTTTCTGGGTCTTCATAGTATGCATCTAATGCCATTCTATATGCTCTAACAACTGTTGCAACATAGTAAGCTGTTTTCATTCTTCCTTCTATTTTTAAACTCATTATACCTGATTCAACAAGTTCTGGTATGTGTTCTATCATACAAAGGTCTTTTGAGTTGAAGAAGAATGTTCCTCTTTCATCCTCATATATTGGGAAGTATTCACCTGGTCTTTTTTCTTCCATTAGGTAGTACTGCCATCTGCATGACTGTGCACAAGAACCTTTGTTAGCTTCTCTACCTGTCATGTAGTTGCTTATTAAGCATCTTCCTGAATAAGATATACACATTGCACCGTGCATGAATGCTTCTATTTCTAAATCATCTGGAGTTTTTTCTCTTATTTCTCTTATTTCTTCAAAAGACATTTCTCTAGCAACAACTACTCTTTTTATTCCCTGATTGTACCAGAAATTAGCACTTTCAAAGTTTGTAGTATTAGCCTGAGTACTTAAGTGTAATTCCATTTCTGGAACAACTCTCTTAGCAACACTTATAACCCCTGGGTCAGATACTATTATTGCATCTATCCCTATTCTCTGTAATTCTAATAAATATTCATCTAAATATTTAAAGTCTTCGTTGTGAGGTATTATATTAACTGTTACATATACTTTTTTTCCTCTTGCATGTGCGAATTCAACACCTTCTGCCATATCTTCTATACTGAAGTTTTTAGCAGCTGATCTCATTCCAAATACTTCTCCACCTATATATACAGCATCAGCACCGTATATTATGGCAGTTTTTAATTTTTCAAGGTCTCCTGCTGGAGCCAATAATTCTGCTCTTTTCATTTCCATAATTACTTTCTCTCTCCTTCTTTATAACTTAACGCTACACCGTCTCCTATTGGTATTAGAGATGTGCTTAAATAATCACAAGTGCATATATAATCCAGATAATTTCTCATTCTCTTAACTATTGTTTTCTTTCTTCTTACAACGAAATCGTCGTGAGCAACCATTCCTTTGTAAAGTATATTATCTGAAACTACAAGTCCACCTTTTTTTAATCTATCTATTACAAGATCAAAGAATAACTGATACTGACCTTTTGCTGCATCTATAAAGATCATATCAAATTCTCCATCTATATTTTTTAATGTTTCTTCAGCATCTCCTTCAAGAATAGTTATCTTATCCTCAAGACCTGCTCTTTTTATATTTTCTTTTGCTTTTTCTATCATAACTTCATTTCTTTCAGTAGTTATAATTTCAACATCTCCACCTAATACAGATGCAAAGAATATTGACGAATATCCTATTGCACATCCAACTTCAAGAATTCTTTTAGGTCTATGTATTTTTAATATAACTTTTAAAAGATCTGATACCTCTTTGTGAATTATAGGTACACTATTTTCGTGGGCGTAATCTTCTAATTCTTTAAGTAACCCATCTTTTTCAGCTAGTGTTTCCCTTATATATTCTTCAACAAGGTCGTTTACTATATTACTCATAAAATCTCTCCACTTCTAATTAATTTGCCTCAGATTCTTTATTCTGAGTTTCCTGTTTATTTTTTTCTCTCTGTTCTTTATACCGTTTTTCATTTTTTAAATGCTCTTCATAAGTCTTAGCATAGTTATTTTCTCCACCATCAGTTTTTGCTACAAAGTATAGATAATCTGTTTTAGCAGGGTTTATTGCTGCTTCTATTGATTTCCAAGATGGATTTGCTATCGGTGTAGGTGGTAATCCTTTATACTTGTAAGAGTTGTACGGAGATTCTATTTTTAAATCTTCATACGTAACCACTTTTTTTCTTTCTTTAAATGCATACTGAATTGTAGCATCTGACTGAAGAGGCATATCCTTTGCCAATCTATTATAAAATACACTAGAAATTAAAGGTCTATCTTTATCAACAACAGCCTCTTTTTCTATTATAGATGCCATTTTCATAACATCGTAGAAATTAAGGTCTTTATGTTTATCCATTTCTGGTTTTATTTTATATTTGTACATTTCATCAAATTTATTTAACATTCTAGAGATAACTTCTCTTTCGCTTTCTCCTTCTGTGCAGAAATATGTACTAGGATAAAGGAATCCTTCTAAAGATTTTATATTCTTATCTTTTAAAAACTCATACTTATCTCTAAACTCATCTGGATTATTTATAAGTTTTTCATAATTTTCTTTAGTTCCCAGATTCTTCTTTACTAGCTCATCAATTATTTCTATAGAAGTTGCACCTTCTTTGACAGTTACTTTTGGACCTGAGTGGTATATCTTACCTGCTGCTATATCATCTATAATCTCTCCATTAGTGTATGATTGATCAAACTGATATTCCCCAGCTTTAAACTGAGAGGCTTTTCCACTCATTTTTACATTTATTTTAAAGACTAGCTTGTTTTTTATAAGTTTTGCATCGCTAAGTATATCTGCTATACTGTCAGTCCCTGAGCCAGACGGAATATTTACAACCACTTTTTTCTCTTCGTTTACATCGTATGCACCAGACCGACTCTTAAAATATATACCCCCAGAGGCAAAAATTACAACAAAAAGTACTAAAATAACTAATATCTTTTTTTTCATATTATTTCTCCTTTTTTATTGGATTTAAAATAGATATTATTAAAATATAATATCTGCAATTATATTACATATTTCCGTTTCTGTCTACAAATCTCTCTTTAATCGAGTACATAACTCTGCAACTATACATTATATCAGTATAATAAAAAAAAGTCTAACAAATAATGTTAGACTTTCTGTTTATAAATATTTTATAATTCCTTTTTACTTTATTATACTCAGTATTTTTTATAATATTTTTATCTTCTTGGGTGTCTTAAATTCATTTCTTTTCTCATATTTTGATCTATACAATTTAAGTATGACTGTATACTTGCTAAATTAGTATTTCCCAAAATTTTGTTTACAGATGCTATATTTGCTCCCTTATTTATCATATGTATAGCAAATGAATGTCTAAGCATAGTAGGATTAATATTCTTATTTATATTTGCTTTTTTAGAATACTTTTTAATAATTTTCCATAATCCCTGTCTTGTAAATCTACGTCCAAGTGCACTTACAAATAAAGCACATTCTCCTTCAGATGCTATATTTTCTCTAGCTTCATATACATACATTTCTAGGTATTTTTTTGTTACATCTATTAAAGGTATAACCCTTTTATTCTTACTTGAAGAGCAAGTTATATTTCCCATAGTAAAATCTACATCTTCTAAATCAAGGTCTATTAATTCTGATACCTTCATTCCTGTACCGTATAGTACCTCAAATATAGCCTTATCTCTTTTTAATTTATCTGAATCTAAATTTTCAAAATTAAGAAGAGCCTCTATCTCTTCCTCAGTCAAAATTTCTACTGCTTCTTTCTTTATCTTAGGCTTTTTAATATTCTTTGCAGGATCTGTTTCACAAACTCTGCTAAAGAATAAATAATCATGGAAAGATTTTATAGACGATGTCATTCTAGCTATAGTAGAAACAGATACATTGTTTTTTTCTAGCTCTACTAGATAATTTAATATATCTGTTTCAACTACTTCCCTGACATCTATATTATTTTCGTCTAGATAATCTTTATATTTTTTCAAATCCAAGCTATAAGATGAAACAGTATTTGAAGATAATTTTCTTTTATTTTCTATATAATCTAGATATTCTTTTATTAAATTGTCCATCCTAAACTCCTTATTCGATTTCTTGCATCTCGTATGCCTTCATACGAAATCTTTTAAAGGCAGGTTATTAAATTCTAAAATTTTATTTTATTGTTTTAAATTTATAGAATTATTTATTTTCTGTTATATAGATTGCTGCAGAA
>URRU01000158.1 GCA_900550335.1 uncultured Clostridium sp.
AAAGGTTTTCATAAATTTAATATAATAAAAAAGGTGAAATTAATATGAAAAGTTACAAAAAATCATTGTATATTAAAATGAATTAGTCTAAAATAATAGTTAGCCAACTAATTAAATTATTTAAGGAGGTGTAGTAATGAAAGAAGAATGTCAATTTCATTCTAAAGATTTTGAGGATAAGCTTACTACTACATTGATGAGGCTTTTTAGAGCTCATTTTAATATTACAGATGAGTATCTAAAGAAAGAAGGGCTTTATCATGGACAGCCGTATATAATAATTTCTCTATATCATAATGATGGACAAAGTTTGAAAGAACTTACAGCTTGTAGAAATGTAAAGGCATCTACAACGACGACTATGGTATCGAGAATGGAAAAACTAGGCCTTGTAAAAAAGGTTGCAGATGAAAAAGACCGGAGAAAGACAAGAGTTTATTTAACGGATAAGGGAAGAGAAAAGTACAAATCAATAATAAAGGTAAATAACGAATTAGATGAGATATGCTTTGAAAGATTTTCTGATGAGCAAAAGTTATTAACAAAAATGCTTTTAAAAAAAATAATTGAAAATATAAACAAACACAGCTAAAAAAATATGAAAACTAAACTAATAATAAACTAAAATATTTAAACAAACTAAACTAAAAAATATAACAACTCTAAAATAAAGAAAATCGAAAGGAAAATGATTATGCTGAAAATAATGAAATACTTAAGAAAATCAGCAGTATCAGTGTTAGCAATAGTAATTTTACTTTTAGTACAAGCACTATGTGATATATCACTACCAGACTATACATCAAAAATAGTTAATATAGGTATACAGCAAGGTGGTATAGAAAATGCTGTACCAGAGGTAATTAAAGAAAATGAATTAAAAAGATTACTAATGTTTGTCGATGACGATAAAAAAGATACTGTTGAAAATGCATATACTTTAGTTGAATCAGGAAATACAAGCGATGAAAAATACGATGAGTATGTTGAAAAATATCCAAAGTTAGAAACAGAAAATGTATATGTACTTAATAAAATTGATAAATATAAAAAAGAAGAATTAAATGAAATACTTGGTAAGCCAGAAATGGCACTTCTTGCCATAGAAAAAGATGGGGAAGAGAGTAAAAAAATAAAAGAAAGTATTTTAAAAATGATGCCTCCACAGGTTGCAATGGCAATGAAGGATAAATCTCTTATGGAAATCATAGAAACTATGCCTAAGGAACAGTTGGATTCTATGAAAAAAGAGATGTTTAAAAAATTCGATTCAATGCCTGACAGTATAATAACTCAAAGTGCAATAGCATATGTAAATAATGAGTATAAGAGTATAGGAATTGACATGGACAACCTTCAGAGTAAATATATACTAAAATCTGGGGGACAGATGCTAGGAATAGCTATTTTAAGTATGTTCGTAACAATAATAGTTACATTCTTAGCAGCCAAGGTAGCAGCTACATTAGGAAAAACTCTTAGAAATAATGTATATGAAAAGGTAATGTCGTTCTCAAATGAAGAAATGAAAAAATTCTCGACAGCTTCTTTAATAACTAGAAGTACAAATGATATACAGCAGATACAGATGATGATGGTTATGATTCTTAGATTTATATTCTACGCTCCAATGATGGCGATGATGGGGATATTCAAAGTTATAAATACAAATGTATCTATGAGTTGGATAATAGCTGTTGCTGTAATTTGTATAGTATTCTTACTAGGAATAATATTCACATTTGTAATGCCTAAGTTTAAACTAGTACAGAAACTAGTAGATAAATTAAACCTAGTTTCTAGGGAAATAATTACAGGGATAATGCCTATAAGAGCTTTTAGTAATCAGAAGCACGAGGAAGAAAGATTTGAAAAAGCAAATGGAGATCTTACTAAGGTAAATATATTTGTAAATAGAATAATGTCTTGCATGATGCCAGCTATGATGCTTGTAATGAACTTAATAGCAGTTCTTATCGTTTACAAAGGTACTTATAGTATAGACGCAGGTACTATGCAGGTAGGGGATATGATGGCATTTATTCAGTATACAATGCAGATTATAATGTCATTCCTTGTAATAGGTATGATGTCAGTTATGATACCTAGAGCTTCAGTTTCTGCAGGACGTATATGTGAAGTAATAGAAACAGAACCTACAATAGAAGATCCTGAGAGTGCAAAAGAATTCTCTGGAAATAAAAAAGGTGTTGTTGAATTTAAAAATGTTTCATTCAAATACCCAGATGCAGAAGAAGAAATTTTATCTGATATATCATTTACTGCTAAACCTGGAGAAACTACAGCATTTATAGGAAGTACAGGTAGTGGTAAATCTACATTGATAAATCTAATTCCTAGGTTCTTTGATGTAACAGAAGGACAAATTTTAGTCGATGGTGCTGACATTAGAGAAGTAACACAGAAGGATTTAAGAGATAAGATAGGTTATGTTCCACAGAAGGGTATATTATTTACCGGAACAATAGCATCTAACTTAAGATATGGAAATACAAATGCAACAGACGAACAGATTAGGGAAGCAGCAGAAATAGCTCAGGCTACAGAATTTATAGATTCAAAACCTGAAGGATTTGATACAGAAATAGCTCAGGGAGGTACAAATGTATCTGGTGGACAGAAACAGAGACTTTCAATAGCTAGAGCAATAGCTAAAAACCCTGAAATTTATATATTTGACGACAGTTTCTCAGCACTAGATTTAAAAACTGATGCAGCTTTAAGAAAAGCACTTAAAAAGAAAACTGGGGATAGTACAGTTTTAATAGTTGCTCAGAGAATAAGTACAATTCTTCATGCAGAACAGATAATTGTACTAGATGAAGGTAGAATAGTAGGAAAAGGAACACACGAAGAGCTTCTTAAAAATTGTGAAGTATACAAACAGATAGCTCTATCACAACTTTCAAAGGAGGAGCTAGGAGATGAGTAATAGTAATATGAAAAGAATGCCAGGCGGTCCGATGAAAGGTGGGCCAATGGGGCACGGACACGGAAGAGCTGCCATGGGAGAGAGAGCAAATGACTTTAAAGGAACTATGAAGCAGCTTATAAAATATATATCAAAATACAAAGTTTCTATTATAGCAGTACTTTTATTTGCTATAGGTAGTACAGTATTTTCAATAGTTGGACCTAAGATACTTGGTAAAGCGACTACAAAAATATTTGAAGGCTTAATGGCCAAAGTATCTGGAACAGGTGGAATAGATTTTGGTGCTATAGAAAAGATACTTTTATTATTAGTAGGTCTTTACATAGTAAGTGCACTTTTCTCATTTATTCAGGGATATATTATGAGTGGAATATCTCAAAAAATATCTTATGAAATGAGAAATCAGATATCAGAAAAAATAAACAGAATGCCTATGAAGTACTTCGATACTAAGACTCATGGGGAAATACTTTCAAGAATAACAAACGACGTTGATACACTTGGTATGAGTTTAAACCAGAGTATAACACAGCTTATTACATCTGTAACAACTATGGTCGGAGTTTTAATAATGATGATTTCTATAAGTTGGATAATGACTTTAGCTGCACTTGTTATAATTCCACTGTCACTATTTGCAGTTAGAAAAGTTGTTGGAAGATCACAGAAATATTTCAAAAAACAGCAGAGATTCTTAGGACATGTAAATGGTCTTGTTGAGGAAAATTACGGTGGACACCGGATAGTAAGAGTATTTAACAAAGAAAAAGAAGTAACAGAAGAATTTAACAAGTTAAATGATGAGCTTTATGACTCAGCATGGAAGTCTCAGTTCTTATCTGGTATGATGCAACCTATGATGGCATTTATAGGGAATTTAGGATATGTTATGGTTTCTATACTTGGTGGATGGCTAGCAATAAAGAAAACAATAGAAGTTGGGGATATACAGTCATTTATTCAGTATGTTAGAAACTTTACTCAGCCTATAAATCAGCTTGCTCAGGTAGCAAACCAGTTACAGTCAACTGCTGCAGCTGCAGAGAGAGTATTTGAATTCTTAGATGAAGAAGAAGAGGATCAAACAGTTGTAAATCCAGTAGATGTTAATTCTATTGAAGGAAATATAGAATTTGAACATGTAAACTTTGGATATAAAGAAAATAAAACTATAATAAATGATTTCTCTGTAAATGTAAGAAAAGGTCAGAAAATCGCTATAGTTGGGCCAACTGGAGCAGGAAAAACAACAATAGTAAAACTTCTTATGAGATTCTATGATGTAAACAGTGGCTCTATAAAAATAGACGGACACGATATAAGAAACTTCAACCGTTCAGAGCTTAGAGAAGCTTTT
>URRU01000159.1 GCA_900550335.1 uncultured Clostridium sp.
ATGTAATAAACTACGGTGCAGGTCTGAGTGGAATGAGTTTTAAAAGCTATATAATAGCTACTATGGTGGGAATATTTCCAGGAACACTAGTGTTTATAAATATAGGAGATAAAGCATTAGATATGAGTGATCCTAATTTTATGATTGCAATAGTGCTTTTAGTTATATTGACAGTAGTTTCTTTATTATTAGCTAAAAAAATAATGCCTGCAAAGGAAGATGAAAAGAAAAAATTAGAGTAAATATTAATTGAATATAGAGCAAAGATTAAAAATAAGGAATTAAATGAAATGGATGTAAAAAAAGACTATATTTCTATCATAGTTCCGATATACAATGAAGAAAAAAATATCGAAATTTTGATAGATAATCTAGAAAGGATCAATGGAAATTTTGAGGTTATCTTTTCTGACGGTGGATGTAAAGATAAGACTTGTCAGATTATTGAAGAGAGAATAAAAGATAAGTCTAATTATAAGCTAATAAAATCTGAAAAAGGTAGAGCAAATCAGATGAATAATGGGGCAAAGGCATCTATAGGAGATACGCTATTTTTCTTACACTGTGATAGTAAAATAGAATCTGATATTTTAGAAAAGATAGAAGCAGCTGTAAATAAAGGTGTTAAATTTGGATGTGCAAAGTTAAAGTTTGACAGTAAGGGAATTCTAATGAGAATATGTGGATTTATGTCTAATTTTAGAGTTAAACATAGAAAAATAGCATTTGGAGACCAGGGAATGTTTATAGATAGAAATGTGTTTTTTGAAAATGGAGGTTATAGAAGTATCCCCCTTATGGAAGACTATCAGTTATCTATCGACATGAAAGAAAAATATCCAGTCGAGCAAATAGATTCGTATATAACAACTTCAGGTATAAGATTTGAAAAAAATGGAAAATTAAAGACCATGTACAGGATGCAAATTCTTCAAAAAATGTATCGAGATGGAGAAGATATAAAGAAAATCGCATCTATGTATAAATAAATCTAAATATAAAGATTTTGAGTGATTAAAATAATTAGAAAGAGTATGAGTGATATTTTGAATGATTAAAATAATTAAAAATTGGATGTGAATAATATGGAAATACAGGAAAAACTTCAAAATGAAGTGGCAAATTGTATTGAATGTGGTTTATGTACAAAAAATTGCAGTTTTTTAGAGAAATATGATTTAAATTTAGCAGATTTTTCTAAAAGACCAGATTTAGCATATAACTGCTTTTTATGTGGAGATTGCGAGAGAGTTTGTCCAGAAGATATAGATGGAAGAAAAATAGCAATTATGATGAGAGAAGATTCTGTTGAAAAGAACGGAGATAAAATAGCAGAAGATGGATACTCAATGTTGTTAAAAGAAAAAATAAATTACAAATTTAAAAATTATAAATCAGCAAATAGCAAAGTTGTTCTATTTACAGGATGCAATTTTCCATCATTCTATCCTGGAGCTACAAATAAAATATCAGAGATTTTAAAAGAATATGGAATAGATACAGTTTACGATTGTTGTGGGAAACCTGTATCTGAGCTAGGTTTAAAAAAAGAGGCTGAAAAAATAATAGAAAATATCAACAATGAATTGAAAAAAAGAGAAGTAGAAGAGGTGGTAATGCTTTGTCCAAATTGCTATTATTTTTTAAGAAATAAAATAGATGCAAAGGTTGTTAGTATTTATAAAAAACTTGATGAGTTAAACCTAGGCAAAAAATTAGACAAAGATATGAAGATATTTATGCCATGTCCGGATAAAGAAGCTAGATTTATATTTAAAGATATAGAAAAATTCTTGCCAGATAATAATGAAGAAGAGAATAGTAAAAAAATAAAAATAATAAAAGCTCAGTGTTGTGGACTTGGAGGATGTGCCTCTGCAAAAGAAAAAGAATTATCTCAAGGATTTACAAGTGATGCAAAAGAAAAAGGTGGAGATGACTTTTATGTTTACTGTGCATCGTGTGCGGGTAATTTTAGACGTGGTGGAGCAGAAAATGTATCACATATATTAAACGAAATTCTTGAAATAGATGAGAAGCCAGAAAAGGGATTTAAGAGTCTAACAAATAGAATGAAGTTTAAATTTAAGAGATAAATTTTAGTTGATAAAAATCGTATTTTGAACTTAGAATATACTGATATTTTATACAAAAATACTGATTTTATATATAAATAAGAATTGGAGGAATTGAAAAATGGATTGTTATTTTGAAAAAGAAGACTTAATGAAATTTGGTTCAGGTATAATAGGTGAGGATGCTCCAGATTTATGGAATAAATTCATGAGCTACTATGGATCAGTTTTTGAAGATGGAGCATTAACTAAGAGAGAAAAATCTTTAATAGCATTAGCAGTTGCTCATGCTGTAAAATGTCCATACTGTATAGATGCATACACTACTGGATGTTTAGAAAGTGGAGCAAATCAGGAACAGATGACAGAAGCTCTTCATGTTGCAGCGGCTATAAGTGGTGGAGCAACTCTAGCTTTCGGTGTTCAGATGAAAAATAATGCAAATAAATTAGAATTATAAAATAGGGGGGATTTTATTATGAATAGATTAGAAAATCTTGAATGTATAACACCATTTGCTGAAAAGGTAGAGCATAAAGAATGGTTAAAAACTAATGAAAAATTATCGACTTTACAGGTAAATGTAGGAACTCTATGTAATCTAGCTTGTAAACACTGCCATGTTGAAGCTGGACCAAATGGAAAAGAAATAATGTCAAAAGAGGTAATGGAAGCTTGCTTAGAATTAGTTAAAAATAATCCTTCATTTAATACAATAGATATAACTGGTGGTGCACCAGAAATGAACCCTAACTTTGAATGGTTTATGGAAGAATCAGCAAAATTAGTTGACAGAGTAATAGTTAGAAGTAACATAGTAATACTTCAGGAAGAAGGATACACTCATCTTCCAGAAAAATTTGCTGAAAACAAAATAGAAGTAGTTGCATCTTTACCATACTACTCAGAAAAAGATTGTGATAGACAGAGAGGTAAAGGTGTATTCAAAAAAGTAATATCTGGACTTCAGAGATTAAATGAACTTGGATATGGAAAAGATAAAGACTTAGTATTAAACTTAGTTTACAATCCAGGAGGAGCATTCTTCCCACCATCACAGGAAAGTTTAACAAAACAGTATAAATCAAAATTATTTGCGGACTATGGAATAGTATTTAATTCTGTATTCAATATAATAAACAATCCAATAGGAAGATTCGGTGCATTCCTTGAAAGAAGTGGAAACTTAGTACCATATATGTGCAAGTTAGAGGGAACTTTCAATGAAAGTGCAGTAGAAAATATGATGTGTAGAGATCAGATATCAGTAGGTTGGGATGGAAAAGTTTATGACTGTGACTTCAATCAGGCTGAAGGTCTTGAAATAGAAGGAAATAAAAATATATTCGATTTATGTAAAGATGGAATAGAAGTAAGAAATATAATAACTGGAAAACACTGCTATGCTTGTTGCGCTGGAGAAGGATCAAGCTGTGGTGGATGCACAACTGAATAATAATATAATCTGATAATAAAAAATAATAAAATAGGCTGTTACGATAGATTATTGTAACAGCCATTCTTAAAATTATAATGAAATTTTACGATATTATAAGATTTCTTCTAGTACTTCGATTATGTCTACTACTAACTGTGGACAGAAAGACATCATTTTTCCACTTTCTAATAATACGTTCATATCTTCTGGTACAGATGGGTTTAATCCATCAAGTAGATTTTTACATACACAAGAATTGTGTTTTTCTGCGAATTTCTGTTTAAATTCTATTAATTTACCTATGTTCTGATTTTTTACATCAGGAGTATTTGGTTCATAATGACCGTATTTTAAACCTATTACCATTAGTGCAGCTACATAAGCACCACATGTGTCACCTGCGAACATTCCTGCTCCAAAGCAAGAAGACATTTTTTTTGCTGTTTTATCATCGATTCCTAAGTCTTCCGCAAAATAAGAAACTATTACCTGTGAACAGTCAAATCCCTGTCCAAATAGTTCTGCAACTTCATTTGTTGTTATCATAAATTATCACCTCATTAAAAGAATATAGAAAAAAAAGCAATGAGTCAATAAAATAAAAAATTATAAATAAAAAGTAATGCAAAATATTTTATTATAGAAAAAAACTATATTAAATTATTATTTGTATAATATATTTTTATAAAAAATATTGGACACTAATATAAATAAAACATACTAAATAAAAATGAAATCAAATAATATCAAATAATATATATTATCTTGAGTTAGAAG
>URRU01000160.1 GCA_900550335.1 uncultured Clostridium sp.
AAATGTTCAGAAATATGAGAAGAGTTGATAGAGATAAAGGAAGTTTGGCTGGGATAGAAATACTAAAAAATTCAGATGTAAGTTTTTTATCTACAGTATCTGTAGATGATGGATATCCTTATTCAGTTCCGATGAATCATGTTTATCTTGATGGAAATATTTACTATCATTGCTCAAAAAAAGGACATAAAATCGACAATATAAATAATAATTCAAAAGTATGTATAAGTGCAGTTTCAGAATATGAATTTATTCCAGAAAAATTTACTGTAGGATATAAAAGCGTTGTGATTTTTGGACAGGCTTCTATTGTAACTGACGATGATGAAAAAAGAAAAGTTTTAAGAGAAGTTATAAAAACATACCCAACAGATTATGTAGATGCTGGAAATGAATATATAGAAAAACTTTTTGAAATAACAGATATAATTAAGGTTGTGCCTGAAAAAATTTCAGGAAAAGCTTCTAAAGAATTTTAAAAATATTGTATTTATATAGTGAAATTATAATGTTTATATAGTAAAAATATTGTGTTCATATGATAATGTAAAACAATGATACCATAATACACAATAATAGTGTGAAAGTTCTTGCAAAGCTTGATTTTTTTTGATATAGTTAAACTATATTATGTTAATTTAAAATGCATGTAGTAAATACAGTGGAGGTGATTTCTTGAAAAAGTTAAGAACAAGAGTAAAAAGTATAAAAAGAACTTGTAAAAAAATATTTAAATACACTGCTATGTCATTTATAATATCTTATGGTTCAGCAGTTGTTTTAAGAGTAATAAACGCTTTTTTAGATATTAATACTCCAGATGTTTGGTGGTACTTTGTTCCAGCTACACTTGTAGGACTTGGATTAAGTATCATTATGCTATTTGTTAATGGTGATAAAATATTTAGAAAACCTGCTAAGAAGAAAGTGGTATCTAAACCAAAAGTTCGTAAAAAGAGCACACCAGCAGTATCTACTCCAGAAAGAGAATACAGAAGAAAGGTATCATAGTATTATTACATTTATTTAGAAAATACAAGATATTTATTTGCTCGGGAAAATGCAATTGTATATACAAAAATAAACACAGTTGTTACTGTGTTTTATTTTTTTTACGGACAAAAGCTTAAAATAGAATATATTTAAAAATTAGAAAAGGAGATTATGAAGGGGAAAATCTATGAAAATTGATGGATGGTTAAATGATTCGGGTGAAAAAGAACCGGATTATAGAAGAAAAAAGAAGCGAGAAAAAAGAAACCTACCCAAATTAGAGAATTTTAATAAAAAAAGTGCAGTAAAGATAGTTGTAATATTAGTATTAATATTTGCTGTATGGAACCATTTTAGATACTATTCAGAAATAGGTCATATGATGGATTATATTGAAGCTAGACAATATGCAATAGCAATAGATTACTACTCATCTCTTGAAAAAGAATTTTCAGAAAGTAAGATGGATAGTTTTAATGCTAAACTATCTAAAAAAATAAATAAATTCCTAGAAAATACAGGAAATGATTTCTTTAATGGAAGTATTTCTAAAGAGCAGTTTACTGGATTTGTAAATATGGTAAATTCATTGGATAGGATAACAATAAAAAATGAACATTTACTAGATCAGTGTAAAAAAGCAACTGATATGTATAGCAATGATGAGATAAGTTATGAAACTGCAAAATCATTTGTGGATTCAATATCTGCACTTCAAGGTATGGAAGTAGGTACAGAAGAGTATAGACAGGAAATAGAGTCTATATACGATTCAAGGATGTTATACGAACAGGGACGTGAATATCAAAACAAGTTCCAGTATGAAAAGGCAATAGAAAATTATGAAAAAGTTATTGAAAGAGACAAGAAATACTATAAAAAAGCAGAGGATAATAAAAAAGAATGTATAGAAAAAATGTACGATTATTATCTTCAAGAAGCATACTCTGCAGCAAAAGTAGGAAACTATGAACTAGCAACTGAATACGTTGAATATGTAAAAAAATATTATCCTGATGATGAAAAAGTAGAAAAAGTCTTAAAAGATTATCAGAAAAAATTAGATGAATACACTTTAGGATCAGAGGATATAAAAAATATATACTGCAAAAAAACAGAGACAGAACCTGAAGGAATAACAATAAGCCCACTACCTCAAATGGTAAATGGAGAAAAATATTACTATGCTGAAATATTAAAGGATGGTAAAAGAATAAATGAGGTTCTGATAAATGCAGAGAATAAAAAGTTGTATTTATATAAGGATGGAGAAAGATCTTATAAAAGTAAAGATGGTTTAAACTTCTTTAGACTTAATACTAATGGACAGATTGAATTTGCCATATCTGAGAAAGATGCAACAGAAAATTTAAAAACTGAATTAGAAAAGAATAAAAGGGTATATAAAAAGTTAGAGACTATAGAGGTTGATAAAGCTGATAGATATTCTAAGTCAGACAAAAAAATAAGCGAATTACTTGATAAAAAAGAAAATACATATTTCTTCTTTATAGGTAATAAAGGGTTCTTAAGAGGAAAGGACTTATACTGTGTAGATATGTACAGCGGTATGGTTTATTCTTTCGAGGATAATAAACTAGTAAGAATTTAATAGGGGAGGAATTTATACTAGTTAAAAATTTATTCAGGTATAATCTGAAAATAACCAAAAGGAGAAGTTTAATGTCGAAAAAAATAAAAGTATTATTAATAGCCATATTGGTTATTATACTGGGAACAATAGGATTTATGTTTTCTAAAGTCAAAAGCGATAAGATTGCAGAAAATGTAATTATAAATGGAATGAATGTCGGAGGAATGACTAAAGAACGGGCAAAAGATAAAGTTAAAGTATTTGATGTAAGTGATTTTACTTTAAAAAATGCCGAAAGAAGTTGGAAACTAAATTTAGATGAAGTAAACTTTAAATATAATATAGATAAAACTGTAGAAAATGCATATAAGATAAACAGAGAAGGGAATATATTCTCTAATATGTTTGGAATGGCTAAATCTATACTTGGTAAAGAAAATAAAGTTTATATCTCTATAAACTATGATAAAGAAAAATTAAAAGAAGAGCTTGAAAAGATTGAAAAAGAAGTAAATAGAAAAAAAGAAAATGCAAGTATAAACACAGATAATGACAAGATAACTATAGTTCCAGAAAAGAATGGAGTAGTTCTTAATATGGAAGATACAAGTAAAAAAATAGAAAAACGGTTATCTTCAAATAAGTTTGATACAGAGGCTATTGTAACACTTGATGAGCCTAAAATAAAAAAAGCAGACCTTGAAGGAATTGATACAGCTCTAGGAACATCTGTAACAACATTTAAAAATAATTACAATAGAACTGAAAATATAAAAGTTGCAACAAAGGCATCTAGTGGTGTTATTTTAAAACCAGGTCAAGAGTATTCTTTTAATACTATAGTTGGAAAAAGAAATAAGGCAAATGGATATAAAAGCGCACCTGTCATAGTACAAGGTGAGATGCAGGAGGACTTAGGTGGAGGAGTCTGCCAGGTTTCTTCAACTTTATACAACGCAGCTCTTAAGTCTGGAATGGAAATTGTAAATGTAAAAAATCACTCTATACCATCTTCTTATGTTGGTATGGGTAGGGATGCTACAGTTACAGATAGTGGAATAGACTTTGTATTTAAAAATCCATACAAACATAATGTATATATTCAGAACTATGTAACAGGTGGCTCAATAGTATGTCAGGTATTTGGAAGTAAGGCAGATGATCATGATATAGAAATAGAAACTAAGACAATATCTGTATCACAGGCTACACCAGAAAGAGTAGAAAAAAGCGATTTACCAGCAGGTAAAGAGGAAGTTGATAAACCTAGTAGAAACGGATATGTTGTAGAAACATATAGAATTTACAAAGACAAAAATGGAAAACAGATTAAAAAAGAAAAAATAGCTACATCTAGTTATCCTAAAAAGAATGGTGTTATATTTGTAGGAACTGCACCAGTAGAGCAAAAACCAACTGAGCCACAAGAACCAGGTGAAAACAACTCTGGAAATAATGGAAATACACAAAAGCCAGATAATAATTCAGGAAATACAGGTGGGGAAGCTCAAAAACCTGAGACTGATAAAAAAGAAGTAAAAAACATAGATAAAAATTAAATAAGAATTTTATAGGGGTTGTTGAAAAAATTTAGCAACCTCTTTCTTTTTATTCAAATAAATATAATAATATAT
>URRU01000161.1 GCA_900550335.1 uncultured Clostridium sp.
TTATATACAGATCATGTATTTGTCTTGTGCTCCATTTTTTATCTATCTCAATTTCTTTATCAAAATTTTTTATTCCATTATAAATTTTTTTATACAAATCTTTTTCGTTGTCGTTTTTTAAAATACTATAATAATATTTATTATTCAATTCATTTCATCTCCAGAAATATTTTAATAATAAAAACAGATATATCAAATTTTTAATAATACATCTGTCTTTATTATTTCAATTAACTATTTAAATCTTTTTCCAAAATTTCCAAGATTTTTTTTCTTTTTTAATATTTTTGCCTACTTTCTCGTTTTCATCTGATAAATCTTCTTTTGATTTTGGGATTTGTGGTATCTCATCATTTTGCAAAGGATCTTTCTTTTCTTCTTCTATATTTTGATTTTCATATTTTTCTAACACTTCATTTTTATCATCTGTGCACTCTAGCTTTGTTTCACTTAATAAACTATCTTTATTTATTTCTTCCAAATTTACATATTCTTTTTTTAAACAATTTGTCTTTCTAGATATTTCATCATCAGATAATTGAATATCATTTCCATTATTTATTTTAGAGCTATCACTATCAATAGAAGTATTATTCCCTTTTTCTAAAATATCTTCTCCATAGTTATCTGCTACTTCCGATATTTCTTGTTCTAAAAAATCATTTTTAGAAGATCTATTCTTTTCTTTTTCATCATATAATAAATTATTTTCTTCTAAATGATATTTAACTTCTTCAATATTTTCCTCATCATACATTTTTATCTTTAATGTTTTATCAGATTTTAAGCTTTTATTATTTATAGAATCAGTATCTATTATATCAGATATATTTTCTTCATTATCATCTTGAGTTTCTGATGTTTCGCTTCCCAATAAATCTTTTTCAAAACTCTTAATAAAATCTAGTTCTTTTATGTTTTCAATATCTAATATTGAAGCAATAGAAATATCATCTCCACTTCCATGCTTTGATAATGTTGGAATATAATTTTTTAACTCTTCATATGCATCTTCAAATTTAGTATTAGAAAAAGAGTACAATACTGTTCTATATAACTCATACAATTGTTGATCGTTTTGGAATGAGTCATCAACTCCATCAGTTCCAATAAATACTGCAACAGGTAAACTTTTTGAATCTGATTTTTCAATAAAAATATGTCTAAAGCTATCAATAGCATCTTCATCACATATTGATGTAGTAACATTTAAAAAACATTTCTCATCTATAGGTACAGGTTGAATAAATTCGCCATCGGAATTTATAAAAATACATTTTCCATCTCCTATTTGGATTGCAAAACAATATTTTTCAGTACATACTACTGCTATCATTGTTGTACCATATGCTGAATAAAATTTTTCTGACTTATCATTTGAATATCTTTTTCTAGCTCCTTCAGATACCCTATTTAATTCTTCCTCTGTAAAAGGATTTTTTGATATATCTTCCTTTACTTTTTCATTCCATGAAAATATTATACTAGCCTTTAAATTATACATAACTCTGTCGTAATAATCTTTATCTTTTTCAAAAGACTCTATTTTCTCAAAATCTTTTATGAATTTTTTTACTTTTTTTAAAGCTACTTCCTTCGCTATATCAGATCCCTTCGAACTTCGAACATAATCATCTCCGCCGTGTCCATCACAAACTACAATGATAGAATAATCTCCATTACTAAAGCTTATAGATGCATCTTGACATTCTGTTCCTCTTTTTATATGGCTTGCTCCTATATAAGAAATATTAAAAGATTTATATTCCATCTATATAACCTCTTTTCTACCATTCTTCATCATCAAATGAATCCCAATCAGCTGCATCCGCAACTTGATTTTGTATTTCTTTTGTAAATTCTTCTTGTTTACTACTACTTCCTATACTTGCACTTTTACTAGCTACCTCTGATGCTCTTACGCTAACAAACTGTATCCATTTTTTTAGTGCTTCTGGTGTATGTACTGTTATTACAGATTCTGAACTTCCTGTAAATTCTTCCAATACATCCTTATTCGCATCATCACCTATTGCTATAGCAACTTTTATAGCTTTTTTAAACCAGTTATTCTGTTTTAATTTATCAAGTCCATGTTTGTAGTTATCTGTTGGACATCCATCTGATAATAAGAATATCGCTGGAGCAAATGACCCTGTAGCATCACACATAAATTCATCTTTTGATAATTTATCATTTAGCTTATTACAAGCTTCTCCTAAATCTGTAAGTCCGTTTGCATTTAAGTAATTCCATCTAAACTTTTCTGCTTCTATAGGTTTATCATCTACCCAATGAGCACCTGATGAGAATGCTAGTGTTGCTATTTTAATCTGTGCATCTGCATTATTTTCAGACAAATCCTTTAATTCTGGAACTATTTCTTCTATAGCTACATTAACAGTTCCTATCTTTGATCCAAACATACTTCCTGAAACATCTACTAAGAAAAATAAAACCATTGTTCTTCTTGGTATTTCTACTACTTTATCATATATTCCCATAACATAATACTCCTTTAATTTCTATTATTTATAACATTATCTCTCCAACTACATTATCACCAAAATCTATTTTTAGTCCTTTTCCAAGTTTTATAACTTCTCCATTCATATAAGATTTAGTTAGTCCATTTGGCAATATAGCCTTCCATGTGTTAATTGATTTATTTTTTAATCCTATTGCTGATTTATTTACTTTGCTAGTTACTATTTCACCTATTTCATCATTAAAATTATCTGTATCTTTTAAATGACATGTATACACTTTTTCGCCTTCTATTATAGGTATATTATATTTTTTAATTTTTAATGTTAGATACTGTGGCAATTTTTTATTACAATTAATACAAGATACTTCATCTATATCTTCATATAAAAATGTTTCCTCTCCACAGAATGGACATTTTATTGTTCTATTTCTAAGTTCTATAAAAATTCTTATCCACTCTTTTTCTAATATTCTTTGATCTCTATCCGTTTTTAAACACTCTTTTGAAAAAGCTTTTTTAAAATTATCCCTGATAAATTTTGGATATATTGGCCAAAGCGCTATTTCATTAGAATGCACACCTCTAACTGGTCTATTTGAATCGTCACTATCATCCCAAACAAATAATGCTTCTTCCCCATAAAATTTTCTTTCAAGTTCTTCTGTCATGCATGGTTTTTTTAGAGTTCTTTTACCTTCTAAAGGATGATTTAAAAATAATATTAAATATAGTATTACTGATAATGAAAATCTGTCTGTTTTTATATCTGGTTTTTTAATTTCATCTGATGACTGAGCAACTAACTCCGGAGCCATATATCTACATTTACCCATAATACCTAAGTTTTCATTATTCGGTGCAACATTATCATTATCACATATCAACACATCACCATTTTTAGGATTTATAAAGAAGTTTCCGTCATTTAAATCTTGATAACTATATCCTCTTTGATATAATTTTCTTAAACCTTTTGTTATGCTTAGAGCTGCATTTATTACAGCATATATATTAGCAAATTTTTCTTTTGCTAATAAAAACTGAGAAAAATCTTTATATTCTTTTGGTCTTAAATCCATAAGATATCCAAAACTATCCTCATAATATTCTGTTATCTTCTGTGGCCATAAAAATACATCATCTGGAGATCCTTCTTTTATATTATTCTGTATATTCATATAGAATGAGTCTATTCTATCTCCTAACTTCTTTTCAAAATACCACTTTAGAGCATACTCTTTTCCCTCATATTCAACTCTATATACTATTCCTTGACCACCTTCTCCAAGTTTTTCAATAATTTCTAATTGACCGCCAGATACAACATCAATCTTTTGCCCTTTTATAAATTCATTCATATTTTCCCTCCTATATATTTCCTCCATAATATCTTATAATATCTATTAATCCACCTTTAAATCCCTTCGATTTAGGTAGATATTCCCATTCTTCACCATTTCTTACTATTTCTAAGGCTATAATTGCTTTTTCATTTCCAAATTCTTTTTCTAAATCAAATTTAAACATCATTTTCCCAGATAAATCAAATTCATCTCCTGATTTAGATATTTTTAAATTAGAATTTTTAATATCTTTAAAATAATAATCCT
>URRU01000162.1 GCA_900550335.1 uncultured Clostridium sp.
ATAAAAAATAAACTATAGAATTAATATATTTAGTATTTGCAATTTAAATTCAAATTAGAGAGATATAATATTCTATATATGAGTAAATAACAATAGTGTAACTAAAAAGGAAGGACATATATATTGAAATTTTCATAATATAATGATAGACTAAATAAGTACGTAAACACTGTAATAAAGAGGTGATGAAGTGAAAATTGTACTGGCATCGGGATCACCGAGAAGAAAAGAAATTTTAGAGAATATGAATTTAAAATTTGATATAATTAAAAGTGAGATAGATGAAACTACAATAGAAGGTGAGAGTCCTGAAGATTTAGTTAAGAGACTTTCTTATGAAAAAGCACATGATGTTGCTACTAGAAACTCTGATAGTATAGTAATTGGTGCTGATACTGTGGTAGTTTTAGATGGTAATGTACTTGGAAAACCAAAAGACAAAGAAGATGCATTTAATATGTTAAGGGAAATGTCTGGAAGGGAACACAGTGTAATAACGGGGATAAGTATGTTATGTTTAGATTTAAAAAACGAAGTAAGTGATTTTTGTGTGAGTAAAGTGAAATTTAAAAATCTATCTGATGAAGATATATATTCTTATATAGAGACTGGAGAGTGTATGGACAAGGCAGGTGCCTATGGAATACAAGGACTAGGCGGTCTTTTTGTAGAATATATAAAAGGTGATTATTTCAATATAGTAGGATTTCCTATATCTTCTGCATCTGAAATATTTAAAAATTATTTCAATATAGATTTACTTAAATTAAATAAAGGTAGATTTAGTTGATTTAAATAAAGAAGTGGTATTTTAGACAGTGAAAAACTATATAAATGAAAAAATAAGATATAGCGTAAAAGACGAATTCCCTAGAGAAAAGATGTTAAAGGATGGTGTTAAAAGCCTGTCTAATGCTGAACTAATAGCGGTACTTTTGAGAACTGGAAGCAAGAATAAATCTGTTATGGAGCTTGCAGATGAATTATTAAAGGTAGATAATGAGGGCATTAGATTTCTTAAGAGCGCTTCAATAGAAGAGCTATGCGAAATAGATGGAATAGGAGTGTCAAAAGCATCTCTTATTAAGGCGGCACTTGAATTAGGTGTAAGAATTGCAGAATCTGAGGTTGTAAGGTATCAAGTTAAAAATCCTTGGGATATATATAAGTATTACATGGAATCGATGAGGTACCTAAAGGAAGAGATATTTAAAACAGTTCTTCTAAATACTAAAAATGAGATTATAACAGATATAGATGTATCTCATGGGACATTAAATTCTTCACTTGTACATCCTAGGGAAGTTTTTAAAAATGCTATTAAAAAAAGTGCAAATAAAATTATTCTTATCCACAATCATCCATCTGGAAATGTAGAACCCTCTACAGAAGATATAAACATAACAAATAGATTGATTGAATGTGGAAAAATAATAGGAATAGAAATCATTGACCATATAATAATTGGCGATGGGATATATTTTAGTTTTAAGGAAAGCAGAAAAATTTAAGCAAAAGTTTAGTTAATTAGGTTATACTTTAATGGATTGGAAGGAGAAGTAAAATGGCAAAGAAAGAGAAAAAAGGATTATTTGGTGGATTCCAAAAAATGACAAAAGATATGGGAATAGATTTAGGTACTGCTAATACACTTGTTTATATAAAAGGACAGGGAATAGTATTAAGAGAACCATCAGTTGTAGCAGTTAGAGATGACAGCAGAGAGGTTCTAGCAGTTGGTGAAGAAGCTAAAAGAATGATAGGTAGAACACCAGGAAATATAGTAGCTATAAGACCTATGAAAGACGGGGTTATAGCTGACTTTGATGTTACTCAGTCTATGATTAGATACTTTATAGAAAAAGCATCTGATAATAAAGATGTAGTAAGTCCAAGAATAGCTATATGTGTACCTTTTGGAGTAACAGAAGTAGAAAAAAGAGCTATAGAAGATGCAGCTAGACAGGCTGGAGCTAAAGATGCGTTCTTAATAGAAGAACCAATGGCTGCTGCTATAGGTGCAGGACTTAGAGTTGAAGAACCAGAAGGAAACATGGTTGTAGACATCGGTGGTGGTACTTCTGAAATAGCTGTTATATCATTAGGAGGAATAGTTGCCGCTAAATCTATAAGAATAGGTGGAGACGAATTTGATGATGCTATAATAGCTTACGTTAAAAAAGAATACAACCTTATGATAGGTGAAAGAACTGCAGAAAATATAAAAATAAATATAGGATCAACATTCAAAGATGATAAAGAAAAAGAAATGGAAATAAGAGGTAGAGACCTTATATCTGGTCTACCAAAAACTATAACAATATCATCTACAGAAGTTAGAGAAGCATTAAAAGAACCAGTAAATGCAATAGTAGATGGAATTAAATCAACTCTTGAAAAAACTCCACCAGAATTAGCTTCAGATATAATGGAAAACGGAATAATGCTTACAGGTGGTGGAGCATTACTTAGAGGATTTGACAAACTTATATCTTCAGAAACAGGTATGAAAGTTGAAATAGCTGAAACACCTCTTGATTGTGTTGCTTTAGGAACAGGAAAAACTGTAGAAGATGAAGTAATATTTGAAAAAGTTTTAATGATGAACGCTGGAAAATAAAGTTGGTGATTTAATTGAAATTTGACAAATTTAAAAAGAAAAAAATAAATTCTAAAATGATAGCAACTGTAGTGGTTGCTATCGTTTTAGTTGGGTTTGTAGGAGTGTCTGTAATTAAATATTCAGGTGCATCTCCAGTTTCTGTTGGGGTTGTATCTGATGGTGTAGCAGGAGCAGCATCTCCAATAGACTCTGCTTTAGATTTTATAAAACAGAGTGCATCTGATTTAGTGAACTTTAAGAAAAATAGTAACAAGATGAGAGAATTAGAAAAAGAAAATGAAGAGTTAAAAGCTAAAGTAATAGATTTAAACTCAAAAGCAGCAAAAGTTGAGTCGCTTGAATCACTTAAAAAAAGTCTTAATTATATAAGTACAGATAGAATGAAAAGTATAGTTTCTGGATCTGTTATAGAAAAAAATGATGGAAATTGGTATAAATCATTTGTACTTAATGTAGGCGAAAAAGATGGTGTAGAAAAAAATAGTATAGTAATAAACGGTAAAGGATTAGTTGGTATAGTTTATGAAGTTTCAGGAAATAGTTGTAAGGCTATTTCACTTTTAGATAGTAAATCTGCTGTAAGCTTCAAAATAGTAAATAATACTGCAGCTAAAGGTGTTATAAGTACTAGTACATCATCAGGAAAAGAAAAAGCATATGAAAGTAATGGTTACTTAAATGGATATATGTTTGACTCAGGATATGAAGTTGTTCAGGGAGATATTATAGTTACATCAGGAATGGGATTATACCCAGAAGATATTCCTATTGGAGAAATTGAAAAGGTTATAGATGATAAGAATAAATCTTTAAAATCTGTTGTTATAAAACCGTATGTTAATTTTAAAGATGTAAACGATGTAATGATTATAAAACCTAGAAATATAGGATAAGGAGATTGTAGATATGAAAAGATTAATACTTTTTATTACAGGAGTTCTTCTTATAGTTCTTGAAAATAGTGTTATAAATTATATCGATATATTCGGCGTTACTTTTAGCATACTTTTACCAGTATTAGTTATTTCTTCTTTATATATGGACGAGGTAGAAGCTGGTGTAATAGGATTACTTTTAGGTCTTATTGTTGATATATCAGTGGGAGGAATCTTTGGATTTAATGCACTTGTATATGCAATAATTTCTGCTGTTATAGCACATTATAAAAAGAATTTCTATGTGGATAGTACGAGTATGGTAATGGCGTTAATTGCTATATCGACAGCTTTTCAGTCGCTTTTGATGATGATTATGTCATTAATAGCTTACCAAACTGATGGAATATTAATAATGATTCTAAAAGGATTTATAATACTACCTCTTTTAAATATACTAGCAGGATTTGTAATCTATAAGTTGTTTGGAAGAGTTATTATGAAACTTAGAAAAGAATAGTTGGTGATTTTATGGAAGAAAAGAAAAATATACCAAGGCTAGATATGATAAAAAAAATAATCC
>URRU01000163.1 GCA_900550335.1 uncultured Clostridium sp.
ATATACCCCAATTAGTTATTTTTATAACAGAAAAAAAGCTTTATACAAAGAAAAATTTGAGTATAGGCTAAAAGTTTAAAATAAATAAAGTTTTGAGTAATATAATAAAAAAAGAAAAGATTGAGCTTAACAATTTTATAATGGAAAATACTATTTTATAATTGTATAATATAATAAAGAGTGTTAAAGTAGGGATACTATAAAGTATTTTCAATTATGAATATTATATAGAAATAATAGATAAAAATAGAATAAGATGCGGAGGATATAGATAATTTATGGAAAAAGTAGATTTAAAAAGAATTTTGAAAAAAGTTGAAAAGCCAGCTAGATATCTTGGAAACGAAATAAATGCAGTACATAAAGATACAAGCAATCCAGAGCTTGTAAGATATGCACACTGTTTCCCAGACCTTTACGAAGTTGGGATGAGCCACCTTGGAAGTCATATATTATATGATGTAATCAATAAGGAAGAAGGCGTATTCTGTGAGAGAGTATATGCTCCACAGGTTGATATGGAAGAAAAAATGAGAGAAAATAACATACCACTATTTGGATTAGAGTCAAGAGAATCTATAAGACACTTTGATATAGTGGCATTCACTCTTCAGTACGAACTTTGCTATACAAACATACTTAATATGTTAGATTTAGCAGGGATACCTCTTTTAAAAGAAGATAGAAAAGAAGGAGACCCATTTGTACTTGTTGGAGGTTCTTGTGCTTACAATAGTGAACCTATGACAGACTTCATCGATGCAGCACTTCTTGGTGAAGGTGAGGAGATGAATATAGAGGTAATAAACGAATACAAAGCTTGGAAAAAAAGTGGAGAACCGAGAGAAAAATTCTTAGAAAGAATAGCTAAAATAGAGGGAGTATATGTACCTTCATTCTATGATGTAGAATACAACGAAGACCAGACAGTAAAAAGTGTAACACCAAATAGAGAATGTGCAAATCCACATCCAAGAAAAAGAATAATAAGAGATATGAATAAGGTTGAATACCCAGAAAGATTCATAGTTCCTTATATAGATACAGTACACGACAGAATAGTACTTGAAATATTTAGAGGATGTACAAGAGGATGTCGTTTCTGTCAGGCTGGTATGATATACAGACCAATAAGAGAAAAGAATTTTGCTAGATTAAAGGAAATACTAGAAAAACTTATAAAAACAACTGGATACGATGAAATATCACTAGTATCTCTAAGTACAAGTGATTACAGCCAGTTAGCAGAATTAACAGACTACCTAGTTGAAGAGTATGCAAGTAAAAATGTTGGTATATCATTACCATCTTTAAGATTAGACAACTTCTCTATGGAAATAGCAAATAAAATACAGAAAGTTAGAAAAAGTGGTCTAACATTTGCACCAGAAGCAGGGTCTCAGAGATTAAGAGATGTTATAAATAAAGGTATAACAGAAGAAGACTTAACTAGAGCCTCAAGACAGGCATTTGAAATGGGATGGAACAACATAAAATTATACTTCATGATAGGTCTTCCAACAGAAAATTATGATGATTTAGACGGAATATCTGATTTAGCTTATGAAGTTGTAGATATATATAAAGATGTTCACAATGGAAAATTCAAAGGAAAATTCAATGTAACAGTTAGTACATCTACATTTGTACCTAAGCCATTTACACCATTCCAGTGGAATCCACAGGATGTTAAATCTAGTGTAATAGAAAAACAGAGACATTTAGTTAAAAAACTTAAAAATAGAAATATAACTTACAACTACCATGATTCAGATACAAGTTTAATGGAAGCTGTATTTGCAAGAGGAGATAGAAGATTAGGTAAAGTACTTCTAAGAGCACATGAATTAGGTGCTAAATTCGATGGTTGGGATGAACACTTCGATTTAGAAATATGGAAACAAGCTATGGAAGAATGTGGATTAGACATATCATTCTATGCACATAGAACTAGAGAATTAGATGAAGTATTCCCTTGGGACCATATAGATGTAGGAGTAAGCAAAAAATTCCTAATAAGAGAAGCAGAAAAAGCATTAAAAGGAGAAATAACACCAGACTGTAGAAAAGGATGTAACGGTTGTGGAATAAATGTACACGAGATAGGAAGGGGACTTTGCTAATGAAAATAATGAGAGTAAAATTCAAAAAAGAAGGGGATATGATATACATATCTCATCTAGATTTACAGAGAACACTTCAGAGAGCTTTCAGAAGAGCTGAAATACAGTTATGTTACTCACAGGGATTCAATCCTCATCCTAAAATGAGTTACGGTAATGCCTTAGCCCTTGGGACAGAAAGTCAGGGAGAATATGTAGATATAGAAGTAGAGGATGAATTAACAGAAAAAGAATTCTTAGAAAAAATAGCTCCAGAATTACCAGTTGGACTAGAATTTGTAAAATGTAAAGAAATAGATAAAACTGTTCCAGCATTATCATCAGTGATAGAATGGGGAGAATATCTATTTACTATACCTCTAGAAAGAAAACTTTCTAAGGAATTTGTAAAAGCTAAAGTTTTAGACTTTATGGGAAAAGAAGAAATAATAATAACTAAAAAGAATAAAAAAGGTAAACTAGTAGAAGTTGATATAAGACCTCTTATAAAAACTTTTGATGTATTAGATTTAGAAGATGATTCTCTAACTTTAAATGCTGTAATAGCAACAGGTTCAATACAGAACTTAAATACAAACTTATTTATACCACAGATACTTTCTCTATTTGGAATAGAGTTAGATCCATTAGATGTGGATATATTAAGAAGAGATTTATACTATGTTGAAGATGGTGAGTTAGTTACTCCTCTATAAGATAAGAGGTGATATTATTGAAGAAAATAATAATAGAATCACTAGAATCTTCTCAAAAGACAGCTATTTTAAATGATGGAAAGCTTGAAGAAATATACATAGATAATACAATTGAAAAAAGTATAGTATCTAATATTTATAGAGGTAGAGTACAAAAGGTACTTCCAGGAATGAATGCTTGCTTTGTAGATATAGGAAGAGAAAAAAATGCATATCTTAAGTTAGAAAAAGAAAGCAACTTAAAAACTGGAGATGATGTTATTGTTCAGGTTACAAAAGATGAGATTGGTACAAAAGGTGCTAAGATAACAGAAGAAATCAGTTTTTCTGGAAGATATTTAGTATATATACCGAGCAATACAAGAGTTACTATGTCGAATAAAATAGTTGATGAAAAAGAAAGACTTAGACTTAAAAGATTATTTTACACAAATTGTAAAAATGAGACTGGATATATAATAAGAACAGAAGCTCAAGGCTGTAGCATGACTGATTTTAAAAATGATATAAAAGAATTAAAATCTTTATATGTCAATGTAGAAAAAGAGTTTAAAAGAGGAAAAGGGCCAAAACTTTTATATACTGAGTCTGATACTGCAATAAAATATGTGAGAGATAATATATCTGAAGAAATTGAGCTTATTGTTACAAATGATGAGTCTAAATACAATGAGCTAAGAGAAATTTTGAAGGAAATAGATAGAAAGTACCTTGATATATTGAAGTTAGATAAAAATACAGATGTATTCGATATTTATGGAGTTGAGAAACAGTTAAATAGGTATCTATCAAAAAAAGTTTGGCTAAAAAATGGTGGTTATCTAATAATTGAAAGAACAGAGGCGCTTACTGTAATAGATGTAAACAGTGGTAAATTTACAGGTGGCTCAAAATTGGCAAACACTGCTATGAAAATAAATGAAGAAGCAGCAAGAGAAATAGTCAATCAAATAATAGTAAGAGATATAGCTGGGATAATTATAGTAGATTTTATAGATGATCAAATTACAAGTAGTTCAAAGAAGAAACTATTAAATATAATGAAGGAAGAATTTAAAAAGGATAAAAGAAAAAATGAGGTTAAGGGTATGACATCTCTAGGGCTTGTAGAAATTTCTAGGAGAAGGGAAAAAGAACCATTAGAAGATTATTTCCTAAAAGACTGTAAGAGATGTGGTACAAAATACGAAGATTTATCTATAAATTCAATTTTAGATTTAATAGAAAAGAAAATAATGAATATATCTAAAAATACGG
>URRU01000164.1 GCA_900550335.1 uncultured Clostridium sp.
TAAAATAAGGATACACACTTGCCGATTAAAAATCACACTGTAATAGGTGTGATTTTTTTGTTGAAAAAAATTATCAAAAGGTATATATTATAGCAGTAGAGACTCAAAAAAAGTTAAAGATTTAGAAAGGAATAGAAAGTATGACATTAAAAGATTTACCAATTGGGAAAAGTGCCCAAATAGTGTCAGTTGGTGGAGAAGGACAGCTAAGACAACACTTTCTTGATATGGGATTAATTCCAGGAGTAGAGGTTAGTGTCGTGAAATACGCTCCAATGGGAGACCCTATAGAGTTAAAAATTCACGGATATGAGCTGACAATAAGACTAGCAGATGCTGAAAAAATAGAAATTGTAGAAAATCGTCATAATAGAGCTAAGAAAGAAGAAAACTTAGAAGATATGAAGATAAAGAAATTTCTTAATATAGAAAAAGACCATCCAGGATATGGAGAGGAAGGGAAATACCACGATAAAAAAACAGAAAACCCTCTTCCAGATGAGGAAGTTCTTACATTTGCTCTAGTAGGAAACCAAAACTGTGGTAAAACTACATTGTTTAATCAGTTAACTGGTTCAAATCAACATGTTGGTAACTTCCCAGGAGTTACAGTTGATAGAAAAGATGGTGTTATAAGAGGGTATAGCAATACTCTAATAACAGATTTACCTGGAATATATTCAATGTCTCCTTATAGTAGCGAAGAAATAGTAACAAGAGAATTTTTATTAAATGATAAACCTAAAGGAATAATAAATATATTAGATGCTACAAACATAGAAAGAAATTTATATTTAACAATGCAGTTATTAGAGCTAGATATACCAATGGTTGTAGCTCTTAATATGATGGATGAATTAAAGAAAAATGATGGCTCTGTGTTAGTTAGTGATTTAGAGGAATTGCTTGGAGTACCGGTTGTACCTATTTCAGCAGCTAAAAATGAAGGTATCGACGAATTAACTAGACATGCAGTTCATGTTGCAAAATATCAAGAACAACCTCTAAGACATGACTTCTGTACTCCAAAAGGGGAGTTACACAGAGGATTACACGCTGTTATGCACCTTATAGAGGATCATGCAGAAGAAAAAGATATACCAGTTAGATTCGCTGCGACAAAAATTGTCGAGGGCGATAAAATGATATTAAATGAGCTTGAGCTTTCAGATACAGAAAAAAGAATTTTAAAAGATATAGTAAAACAGATTGAAGAAGAAACAGGTTTAGATGCATCTGCTTCTATAGCTAAGATGAGATTTGAATTTATATTATCTGTATGTGATGCGACTGTAATCAAGCCAAAAGAAAGTAAAGAAAGAGTTAGAAGTAAGGAAATGGATAAGCTTCTAACAGGTAAATATACAGGAATACCTATCTTTATAGGGATAATGGGAATAATATTCTGGCTAACATTCAATGTAATAGGAAGCTTTTTACAGGGATTGTTGGAAAGTGGAATAGTATATGTAACTGGTCTAGTAGACCAATTTTTAATAAATTCAAATGTAAATGAAACACTACATTCACTTATAATAGAAGGTATATTCAATGGTGTAGGTGGGGTGCTTAGTTTCTTACCTATAATAGTAACTCTATTCTTCTTCTTATCAATATTAGAAGATAGTGGATATATGGCAAGGGTTGCATTTATAATGGATAAGCTTCTTAGAAAATTAGGACTTTCAGGAAGAAGTATAGTTCCAATGCTTATAGGATTTGGATGTACTGTTCCTGGAGTAATGGCGAGCCGTACATTGCCTTCAGAAAGAGATAGAAAAGTAACTATACTATTAACACCATTTATGAGTTGTACAGCGAAATTACCTATATATGCATTCTTTACAGAGCTATTCTTCCCAGACAATGCAGCTCTTGTAATGATAGGTCTTTATGTACTTGGAATGGCACTTGGAATAGTTATGGCATTGCTTATGAAAAAGACAATGTTTAAAGGTGAGGCAGTTCCGTTTGTTATGGAGCTTCCAAATTACAGACTGCCTGCAGCTAAAAATATAGTGCACCTACTATGGGATAAATCTAAAGATTTCCTACAGAGAGCATTTACAGTAATATTCCTAGCTACAATGGTTATATGGTTCTTACAGAATTTTGACTATAACTTCAATATGGTAGCTGACTCACAGCAGAGTATACTTGCTCATATAGCAGGAATGATGGCTCCAATATTTACACCAGTAGGATTTGGAGATTGGAGAATAACTACATCTCTAATATCTGGATTCCTAGCTAAGGAAAGTGTTGTATCATCATTAACAGTTCTTTTCGGAAGTACAGATGTATTGCTAAAAACTTTAACTACTGCTGGTGCTGGATCACTATTAGTATTCTGCCTATTATACACTCCATGTGTTGCAGCAGTTGCATCTATAAAAAGAGAATTAGGTCTAAAGTGGGCTGTAGGTGTTGTTTTATGGCAGTGCTTATTAGCTTGGATTGCATCATTTGTAACTTATGGAATATTGACACTTATAATTTAAATAAAAAAGTATATTAGAAGCTAAAAAATAAATATTAAAAGAGAATTTGTAATCAATTAAGAAAATAGATTTCAAAAGTAAAAAAGTCTACAAGAATAATTTATACTTGTAGGCTTTTTTTAGATTTAAAACATAAATATTTCATAGTGAATATATATTTTAGGTGATATAATTAAATTAATAATTAGCATATTACTATTTTGTGAATAATAATTTTTAAAGGATAAAAGGGAGAAAAATAAAATGAAATCTGAAAATATAAGAAGATTTGAATCAAAAGATTTAGATAGAATAATGGAAATATGGTTAAATACAAATATAGAGGCTCACGATTTTATAGATGAGAAATATTGGAGAGACAACTTTGGTATGGTGAAAGAAATGATGCCAAGTGCAGAGCTATATGTATTTGAGGAAGATAGTGAAATCAAGGGATTTGTAGGTGTTATGGAGAATTACATAGCAGGAATTTTTGTTGATGGAAATAATAAATCTAGGGGAATAGGAAAAAAACTACTTGATTTTGTAAAAAATAAAAAGGATTCATTAGAGCTTAGTGTTTACGAAAAAAATACTAGGGCTATGAATTTTTATAAAAGAGAAGGATTTGAAATCGGTGAGAAAAATATAGATGAAAACACTGATGAAGTAGAAATAAAGATGATATGGAGTAAATAATATTTAAACATAAGGGGTGATAGATATGGAAATAATGGGCTTTGTTATTTGGGTAATCTGTGGATTGTTGTTTGTAGGGATAGGAATTTACGATTATAAATCTAAGAAACAGGTAGGATTCTGGGCAAATTTTGATGTTCCAGAAGTTGAAGATGTTATAGGATTTAATAAGGCAGTTGGAAGATTGTTTATCACTTATGGAGTAGTGTTTATTTTGATAGGGATACCTCTGATACCGAGTATTTTCTATAAGAATATGCTTTTGATATTTATTCCTATTATTGGGACTATTTTTGAAACAATTTGGCTTATGGTCTATTTTGTTATGAAGATAGAGAAGGATTACTATCCTAAGAAGGTTTATAAAAAAAGATAAATCAAAAGTTGCCAAGATTTTGTTAATATGAGAAGCATAATAGTATATAGAAAAACTTCTCTCCAGGCTTCGACGCGTGTACTAGTAAAAAGTTGTATTGTAAATAAAATACGCGTCTGCAGATTGTCGAGCGTGTTTTTTCTATATACTATTATGCCTCATACTATCATTAAATTTGGCAATCTTTTGATTTAGTTAGATTTTAAAAAGATAGTAAATTTTGTAATGGTAAATTTTGATTTATTTTAATCTACACAATATCTCAATATAGTTTTCAATTTACTCTCCTCAGTTCTATTAGAGTTATTCAAATAAATTTCTCTATGCCAATCATATTTTCTAGTCAATCCATTTTCCTTACAGAATAAGTCCATTTTTTCAAAAGAAGAAATTTCCTCATCATAAGAGCCAACGTGTAAAATATTTACAGATTTACCATTGTTCATATAATCAAAATAAATATCTTTATAAAAAACATTAGGCTTCTTTTTAGCTACTTTCTCAA
>URRU01000165.1 GCA_900550335.1 uncultured Clostridium sp.
TATGTGTAAGTAAAATAATTTTGGGAGTTGATTACAATGAAATTTAACAAATTCAATGCAAATCAGATTAGGGAAATAAACAAAGGTTTAAGTTCAGGTCTTGATGTTTCTGTTTACAGAGATGAATGCTTCGACAGTGAACAGATGAGAGAAATAAGACTTGGTTTAAAATCTGGTTTAGATGTTTCTATCTATGCTAAACCAAATTTTGATAGCAAAGATATGAAAACGATAAGAGAAGCTCTAGAAAATGGAAATGATATTTCTAAATACGTAGAAGAAGAGTTCTCTCCTCAGGAGCTTTATTGGATATCAAAAGGGCTTAAAGAAGGCTTTGATGTTTCTCTTTATGCAAAGAAAAGTTATGATAGTTACAAAATGGCAGAAATATTTGGAGCTTTAAAATCAGGACTTGATTTATCTCCATTCGATATAGATGCTTTATCAGAATATCAGTTACAGCAGATTATACTAGGACTTAGAGCTGGTATAGATGTTTCTTCTTATGCTGATCCTTCAAATGAAAATATGTTTGAAGATAGAGTAAAATTAGTTAGAGAATGTGTTGGTAATGCACTTGCTTCAGGCGAAAATGTAACTCAGCAGCAGCTTAATATAATAGCACATTATAAAAATGATGGACTAGACACTACAGCTTGGGAAAACTATAAATTTGACAGAGATAGATTAGAACAGATAGTAAAAGGTCTTGAAAAAAATGTTGATGTAGATATATTTGCTAAACCTAAATTCTCTAGAGACCAGATGTATGAAATAAGACATGGTTTAATGGAAAATTGCGATGTTTCTGTTTATGCAACTACTGATTTTGATGCAGAACAGATGTGTGAAATAAGAAAAGGTCTTAGAATAGGTCTTGATGTAAAACCTTATGCAACTACTGATTTTGATATGCACCAGATGTACGAAATAAGACAAGCTATAAAAGAAGGTTCTGAAGTTTCTCTTCTTGCAAATCCTGAATTTGATTTCCAGCAGATGAGAGAAATTAGAAAAGGTCTTGCTGAAAAACTTGATGTTTCTCTTTATGCAAATCCTGAATTCTCTGCTAAAAAAATGTACTACCTATACAAAGGTATGAGTGAAGGATTCGACATGAATAAATACACAGATTTCAACGAAGATCAGCTAAAGAGAATAGTTTCTGGTCTTTTCGAAGCTCTAGAAGTATGCAAGAAAAAATACGGAATAGAAGATTAATATAATAGTATATAAATTGAGGCTGTTGCAATTAATGCAATGGCCTTTTTATATTTCAGTTTACACAAGATTATACAAAAAGAAAAACACCTTTTCAGGTGTTTTCCTTAGATCATTTCTTGGGGAGTAGCTGTATTGCAAATTAGCTATTATTATATAAAAAGTGTTTAAACTTTATGCTGCTAATAAATTATATTTTGTTTTTATTTTTGCTTTATCAAATGCAACTCCTACTATTATAAATACTATCGCACTTCCTAAAGGCTGTACAAGGCTTACAAGGCTCATTACAAATGCTGCCTGCATACTTCCTATCATTATTCCTTCTGCTATCATATATAGTACAGTTCCAACTATTCCTGCAATTATTGTAGCTATTATATTTCTTTTGTTTATTATTTTTTCAGTTTTATTAGTAAAGAATAATACCAATATAGGTTTTATTATCATTGTAGGTATTGCCCATATAGCTGCCCCAGTTGCTACATCTGCAAGACCTGCTCCTATTGCCGCAGCTGCCATTGCGTATGGAGTTGGAAGTATAACAGCAGCTAAGTATATAAATGCATCTCCTACATGTACATATCCCCCATTTCCTCCCATTGGTATATGAAGAATATACGCTGTTGCTAAAAATACCAATGCTGCTAGCAATGCTGAAATTGCTATTAATCTTGTTTTATTTTGTGTTTCTACGTTTCTCATTTTTTATCCCCCTTTGTAGAACAATTAATTAAAAAGCAGTACAAATTTAATTTTTTCTATGTTTATATAATAACCTAAGCCATACAATTTTTAAATATATTTGTCTAAATTTCTTTATTATCTATAATTGTATGGTTACATTTAAAAAGACTAGTACAATTATAATTTTTCTCAAATTAACAAATTAAAATAATAAAAAAAGCTACAGCATAGATATGTTATATCTATACTATAGCTTTTATTTTTTAGCATTAAGATTCTCTGCTTGTAAATTCTATTGAGAATAATACCGCATTTCCCCTATTTGTCATTTTATATTCAAAACCATGTTTAGTAAGAATCTGACTTGTTAAATAAAGACCTAATCCACTTCCTCCAGTTCTTCTTGATCTTGATTTCTCAACTCTAAAGAATGGATTAAATATATTTTTTAGAGATTCGTCAGATATTGTTATTCCAGTATTTTCAACCTCTAATACAGATGGTCTAAATCCTCTCTCAATAAATCTAATATTTATATTTTCTCCTTCTGGAGTATATTTTATAGCGTTATTTATTATATTATACAATGCTTTTGAGAATTTATCCTTATCAGCATTTATTTTTGCATCATCGCTAATTACAACCTTAGTCTTTAAATTTTTCTCGTCGATAAGAAATTCCTGTCTCTTTAGGATAACCTCTACAAGTTCTCTAACATTAAGTGTTGTCGGTTTAAAGGATGCAGACATTATATCTGTCTTTGAAATTTCAATCATTTCATTTACTAAATCTTTAAGCTCTTGAGTAGATGTATATGATTCCTTCAGATATTTATCTCTATCCTTGTATTTTCCAATTTTATATATCATACCCTCAAGTTGACCACTTATTATCGTTATAGGAGTTTTTAATTCATGAGATATTGTAGCTATAAACTCTCGCCTATTTTCCTCTTCTCGTCTTTCTTTTTCAATCATTTCTATCAGTGGCTTTGTTATCGTGTTGGAGTATATGTAGGCCCCTAATATACCAATCATTATCGCTGCAAAAATTGTAAATGGAACTAAATTCCTAAGTACTTTATTTGCCTCATTAATCGGCTGTAGTGGCATAATTATATCTAAAACACAACTTTCATCCATCTCCTTGATATTTACTTCTGTAGACATTCTATATTCGCTATTTAAGTTATTTATCAAATATTTACTGTATTTAAGGAAAACAACTTCATTTTTACCATATATTATATTACCATCTCTGTCTCTAAGCAGTATTGCAAGATTTTGCTCTTTAGACATTCTATAAAGATCTTCTTCAAACCGGCTTATATCTTCACCTTCTGCTGCAGCAACAGCTTGCTTAACAGAATCTTGAAGAGCCTCTATCTTGTATCTATGATAATACTTAGGTAATAGAAAATATAGCATCCCATATATCAAGAGTGCCAACGCAACTAGAAGAGCAGTTGTTATAGAGAATAGTTTATACTTAATATTCATGTTTTGCCAACGCTTATATATTCTTGTCAAGTGTATATCCTATACCTTTTACAGTTTTTATATAAGGAAGAGTTATTTTCTTTCTTATATTTTTAATATGTGCATCTACTATTCTTGTGTCTCCGTAGTAGTCATATCCCCATATACTATCTAATAAACTTTCTCTTGTTATTACCTGTGGGTATTTTTCTATAAGCTCTTTTAATATGTTAAATTCTTTAAGAGTTAACTCTATTACATCTCCATCAATTTCTGCTGAATATGTATCTAAATTTAATTTTAGTTTTTCAAAAGTTATAAAGTTATCGTTTATTGTTTTGTTACTTCTTCTCAATATAGCTTCTACCCTTTTAACAAGTAGGTTAAATGAGAATGGTTTTGTTATGTAGTCGTCACACTCTATTTCAAATCCTTTTAACTGGTCGCTCTCCTGATTTAGAGCTGTAAGGAATATTATAGGTACACTAGATGTTTTTCTTATCATCTTACATACCCCATATCCATCTAGATTTGGCATCATTATATCTAGAATTATAAGGTCATAATTATTTTCCTTAAATTTCTGTATCCCCTCTATTCCATCATTTGCTGCATCCACA
>URRU01000166.1 GCA_900550335.1 uncultured Clostridium sp.
ATTGACATTTTCATCAATTTTCGATTGTGTGGAAATCAATTCGCCAGAGGATAGGGTGATTTTCATAGCGATAAATCTTTTGATAGGAAATAGTAAAGTTGAGGAATTGGCAAATATGCTTTCAGTAAGTAAGAATACAGTTGTATCAGACTTAAAGAAAGCTAAAGAGATATTGAATAATCTAAGAATTAATGTAATTTCTAAAGCTTATATTGGAACTTGTATAGAAGGTGATGAGGAAGATGTAAGATATGCCTTTATCAATCTATACTATAAGATTTCAAATGCAGACAATTACAAACTTCTAAAAATGATTATAGATGATTTTGATTCTGTAAAAAATGATATAGAAAAAAGAATACACAAGGTAGAAAATAGACTTTCTCTTGAGTACTCAGATACATCATTTAAAGAATTAATTATCATTATAATGTACTGCTTTATGAGGATGGGAGAGTATTCAAACTTTAACTATAGTGAAGAATACATAAAGGAAAAAGAGCAGGAAGAGGAATTCGAGGCTATACAATACGCATTTGCTGATAAAACAGAGGATAAGAAAGAGATTTGCTACTTAATGAAGTGGTTTAAAAGTGCAAAGGTCATGAGTTTTATAAATGATAAATCTGATGTAAAAATGGATGGAAATAAATATCTAGCTATGAGAATAATAGAGGATATGGAAAAATACACTGGAATAGACTATTCAAATGATTTTGATTTTGTAAATTCAGTTGTAATGCACTTCAGTGTGGCAATGTACAGAATGCAAAACAACTTTAAGATTGAAAATCCATTAAAAGAAGATATAAAAATGAGGTTGGGGATAATTTACCAAATAACAGAAGATGTTATGAAAAAATACGAAAGTGAAATCGGGGTAGAATTTCCTGACGACGAGGTTTCTTACATGGCTATGCACTTTGGGGCAGCCTTTGAGAGAAAAACTCAAGAAATATTTGACACAAAAGCATTGATAGTTTGCAACAGTGGACTAGCTACAGCAGGACTTTTAAGTGCGAGAATGGAAGTAATGCTTCCTCAGATACAGGTTGAAGGTGTCTGTAGATTAAATAACTTAGAAGAAGAGTTAAAAAATAAGGATGTTGATATTATAATTTCCACTGTACCTATAAGAAATACAGATATTGAGTATGTTGAAGTTAATCCTATGCTTAATATAGATGACGTTTTAAAGCTTAAAAAACTAGCATTTAATAACGTATACGAAAAAAGTAGTGAATATCTTGTTTCTAAGTACAAAGGAGATAAAATATCATCAGTTGCAGAAATTATTAGAAAGAGCAATGCAGCCTTCTTATACGATGCAGATAACTGGAGAGATGCAATAGCAGAAGCATCAAAACCGCTGATAAAATCTGGAGATATAAAGGAAGAATACGTAGACGATATGATAAAGGCGATAGAGGACCTTGGGACATATATGGTATTTATTCCAGAGATAGCATTTGTCCATGCTTCTAATAAGAATGTTGTAAACAATGCAGTATCTATGTTGACTTTAAAGAATGAAATTTATTTTGGTGATAACTCAGAGGTGAGAATTAAATCCGTAGTTGTTTTAGCGAACAAAGATGAAAATAAGAATCTAATTGAGTTAATCAACATACTAACTAAAAATAATAATGCAGAAAAATTTAAGAACGCAGAAAAATACTTTGATCTAAAAATAATGGTTTAAAAGTCAGGAGATAGAAAGATGATAGTAAAAGTAATAGATGAAGTTAAAAACTATGAAGAAGCGATAAAACTATCTTGTGATGAATTAGTTAAAAATGGCTCTATAGAGGATAGATACTACGATGCAATACTATCAAAAATAGAGGAATTTGGGGCATATTTTTGCATAGCAGACCATATAGCAATGCCTCATGCAAGACCAGAAGATGGAGCATTAAAAACTGATTTATGTGTATTAAAGCTTAATAAAGAAGTAGATTTTTTAGGAAAACCTATAAAAATATTCTTTACAATAACAGCTGTAGATAGTTCTTCTCATATAGATACAATAAAAAATCTAGCTGAAATATGTATGAACAAAGAAAAAGTAGAAAAAATATTAAATTCAAAAAATGAAAAAGAAATTATGGAGGTAATGTAATATGAAAACAATAATGGCAGTATGTGGATCAGGATTAGGATCAAGTTTTATGGTGGAAATGAACATAACAGATATATTAAATGAATTAGGTGCTTCTTCAGAATATCAGGCATCTCACAACTCTTTAGCAGATGCTACAGCAGATCAGGCTGAAATATTCGTAACAGGAAAAGACTTAGAAGCAAGTGCTTCTCATCTTCCAAATCTTATAGTTTTAGATTCTCTTTTAGATAGAGATGAATTAAAAGCTAAAATAAAAGAAAAAATAGGATACTAAGAAAAAATAAATAAAGGGATTGGTTATTAAAAGGATTAGTTATTAAAAAGTAATAAACTTTTATTAACAAAGGAGGAAAATATGAACGGAATATTAGGCGATTTAGTCGATTTTATTAAAGAACCTTCTGTACTTGTAGGGTTTATAGTATTAATAGGTCTTTTATTACAGAAAAAAGCTTTTGAAGATGTAGTAAAAGCTACTTTAAAAGCAATGGTTGGTTTCGTTGTAATATCTGCATCAGCAGACGTAATATCAGCATCATTAGCACCATTTGGTGAGATGTTCCAATACGGATTCCATATAAATGGGGTAATACCAAACAACGAAGCAGTAGTTGCACTTGCAATTAAAGACTACGGTCAGGCAACAGCACTTATAATGGCATTTGGTATGCTTGCTAATATATTAATAGCTAGATTTACAAAATTCAAAAATATATTCTTAACAGGTCACGTTACATTATACATGGCTTGTATGGTAGCAGTTATACTTTCAGTATCAGGAATGACAGGTGTACAGTTAGTATTTACAGGGGCTTTAGCACTTGGAATAATAATGGTACTTTCACCAGCAATGTGTCAGCCATTCATGAAAGATGTAACAAAAAATGATTCAGTTGCATTAGGTCATTTCTCATCAGTTGGTTACGCTTGTGCAGGATTAATAGGTAGAGCAGTTGGTAAAAACTCTAAATCAACAGAAGAAATGAACGTACCAAAATCTTTAAGTTTCCTTAGAGATTCAGTTGTTTCTATATCAATAACAATGTTAATACTTTACATAGTAGTTGCAATAGCAGCAGGTGCAGAATATGTTGAAACAAACTTATCTGGTGGACAGAACTTCATAGTATTCTCAATGATGCAGGCATTAAAATTCGCAGCAGGATTCATATTAATCCAGAACGGTGTTAGACTTGTTCTTAACGAAATAGTTCCAGCATTCAGAGGAATCGCTACAAAACTTGTTCCAAACTCAAGACCAGCACTAGACTGTCCTATAGTGTTCCCTTATGCTCCAAATGCAGTACTTGTTGGATTCATAAGTTCATTTATAGGTGGTATAGTATCAATGTTTGCACTAGGTGCTATGGGACTTACAATAGTAATACCAGGCGTTGTTCCTCACTTCTTCTGTGGTGCAACAGCAGGGGTATTTGGTAACGCAACAGGTGGTAGAAGAGGTGCTATACTTGGAGCATTCTTCAACGGTATATTAATATCATTCCTACCAGTTGGATTATTACCAGTGTTAGGTAACTTAGGTGTTGCAAACTCAACATTCTCAGATGCAGACTTCGCAGTAGTTGGTATAGTTCTTGGAAAACTACAGCAGTTCTTCGGAGGAAATGGAGTAACAATAGCTTTAGTAGGTATAGTTGCACTAATGGTTATATACTCAATGATATCAGGAAAGAAAAAAGCTACAGAAGTAGCAGAATAATATAAATAGGGATGTCGCAGAACTCTGTGACATCCCTTCTTTATTTTATGGAGGTCATAATAAACAAGAAAAGACTAGTTAAATTTTGCTCCAGTCCTCAGCGCCCCATTCTATTATGTAACACATTTATA
>URRU01000167.1 GCA_900550335.1 uncultured Clostridium sp.
ATAACAGTTGTTACAAATATGATAGATATAATGAATGTATTTACTCAGGAATGCAGCACAAAGCTATTCTTTTTAGCTGGAGCGTTGAATGAGGCAAAGGATGGATTTATAGGAACATTTACAATAGAGCAGATTAAAAAGTTTAAATTCGATTTAGCATTTATCGGCGTTGTAGGGATTGATTTGTACGAAGAAGAGGTGACTACATATTCTGTAGACGACGGTATAACTAAAAAAGAAGTGATAAATTCTAGTAGAAGATGCTATATTTTAGCGGAAACTGCAAAACTAAACCTTGAGGGGAATTATGTATTTGCTGATTTAGAAGATTTAACAGGATATATATTTGAAAAGAAATTGGATTTGGAAGATGAGAAAAAGTTAGAGGAAAAAGGACTAGAAATTATTTAATTGTATAGAGGTGGAAGATGAGCAATTTAATTCAAGGAAAATTTGATAATTTAATTCAGACGAAGAGAATAGATATTTTAAAAGAGAAGATGTTAGATGCACCGAGATATGCATCTATTGAACAGGCAAGAATAATTACGAGAGTTTACAAGGAAAGTGGAGCTCTATCAGTTCCAAAGAAAAGAGCTTTATCACTTAAAGCAGCACTTGAAGAGTTAGAGATAGGTGTTGAAAAAGAGGAGCTAATTGTAGGAAATAGAACAAAGGGAGTTCGCTATGGGGTTGTTTTCCCAGAAAGTGGATGCTCTTGGGTTAATAAGGAGTTTGAAACACTTCCAACTAGACCACAGGATAAATTCTTGGTAAAGGAAGAAGATATTAAAGAATTTAGAGAAAGCATCTATCCATATTGGAACGGAAAGTCTATGGAGGATGTTATCAAAAATAACTACGGTAAAGAGATAAATGCGATGGCGAAGGTTGTAAAGATAAATCAGAAAGACCACGCACAAGGTCATATTTGCCCAGATTCTGAGCTTTGGTTAAAATTAGGGCCTCAGGGATTAATTGATAAGGCTAAAGAAAAAATGGCAAAATGTGAAGAAAATCAGAAAGAGTTTTATGAATGTACGATTCTTGTATTAGAAGGTGCTAAAAACTTTATGATGAGATACCACGATTATATTTTAAATATGATAAATAATTGTGGGGAGGATAAAATCGAGGACAAATATAAAGATGAATGTAAAAATGAGTGTAAAAAATCTTCAATAATAGAGGAAGAGTATAAAGAATCTTTAAGAAAAGTTGCAGAAATTTGTAAAAATCTTTCAGAAAGACCTCCTAAAACATTCCACGAAGCTGTTCAGTCATTATGGTTCTTGTTTACGATTTTACACATGGAGTCAAATGCTTCTTCATTCTCTCCAGGAAGAATGGATCAGTATTTATACCCTTATTATAAAGAAGATATTGAAAAAGGTATCATATCTGAACAGGATGCACTAGAAATAATTGAGTGCTTATGGCTAAAATTCAACCAGATTGTTTATTTAAGAAATCAGCACAGTGCAAAATATTTTGCTGGATTCCCAATAGGATTCAACATAGCAATCGGTGGAGTTGATGAAAATGGAGATGATATTTACAACAATTTATCTTTATTAATATTAAAGGCTCAGTATCATTTAGGACTTCCTCAGCCAAATTTATCAGTTAGACTTAATAAAAACACATCGCATGAATTAATGCAGGAATCTATAAAAGTTGTCGCTAAAGGAAGTGGTATGCCGCAGTTCTTCAATGACGAATCTATAATAAAAGCTATGATAGATTTAGGAATTGAAGAAAAAGATGCAAGAAATTATGCAATTGTAGGTTGTGTTGAGCTTACTACTCATGGAAATAACTTAGGTTGGTCTGATGCAGCGATGTTCAATTTGAACAAGGCACTAGAATTAACTTTAAATGAAGGTAAATGTTTACTAACTGGTGAGCAGATAGGACTAAACTTGGGTAAATTAGAGGATTATAAGACATTTGAAGATTTAGAGGAAGCTTTTAAAAAGCAGATAGATTATTTCATAGATGAGATGATGAAGGCAGAAGTTGTGGTGGAAAAAGCTCATCAGGATTGTCTACCTTCTGCGTTTTTATCTACAGTTATAGACGATTGCTTAGAAAAAGGACTAGATGTTACTAGAGGTGGTGCAAAATACAACCTTTCTGGGATACAGATGATTCAGGTTGCAAACCTTGCCGACTCATTAGCTGCAATTAAAGAGCTAGTTTATGATGAAGAGATGATTTCAAAAGAAGAGCTACTTCAGGCTTTAAGAGATGATTTTAAAGGACACGAAATCACTCAGACAATGTTGTTAAACAAAGCACCTAAATACGGAAATGATGTAAAATGGGTTGACGATTTAGGTACAAAATGGGCAGGATATTTTAGAGAAAGAATGAAAGATTACACAAATTATCGTGGTGGAGCATATCACACAGGAATGTACACCGTTTCTGCACATGTCCCAATGGGAGAAAATGTTGGAGCATCTCCAGACGGAAGAAATGCACTTACTCCACTTGCGGACGGTGGTATGTCACCTGTGTATGGAAGAGATATTGCAGGGCCGACAGCAGTTTTAAAATCTGTATCGAGAATATCAAACGACTATACTACAAACGGTGGACTATTAAATATGAAGTTCTTGCCGGAATTTTTCAAAACAGAAACAGGAATGATGAAGTTCGAAAACTTCTTGAGAGCTTTTGTAGATTTAGAAGTGCCTCATATTCAGTTCAATGTTGTGAGAAGAGAGGATTTATTGGATGCGAAAGTTCACCCAGAAAGACATAAATCACTTACAATTCGTGTTGCAGGATATACAGCTTATTTTGTTGAATTAGCAGGAAAATTACAGGATGAGATAATTGAAAGGACAGCTTATGAAGAAATCTAATGAAAAGCTAGAATTGAATGAAGAAGTAAAAATTAATGAAAAAATAGAGGATTCTAAAAAAGCGTTGGTGTTTGATGTTAAGAGATTTGCTGTTCACGACGGTGCTGGACTTAGAACAACGGTGTTTTTTAAAGGATGCCCATTGAGATGTAAGTGGTGCCAAAATCCTGAGGGGTTATCTGCAAAGAAAAGACCGATATACTTCAAAAATAGCTGTATTCATTGTAGAATATGCGAAAAAGTTTCTGAAAAAAATCAGCTTGAATATAGAGATGATAGACCGTATTTTAACCTAGATTATGCTGGAAATTTTGATAAGTTAGTAAAAATGTGTCCGTCTGGAGCAATAAGATATGATAGTGAAGAGTACAGAATTGAAGAATTAGTCGAAAAGATAAAGGAAGATCAGGTATTCTTTAGAAATGATGGTGGGGTTACTTTTTCTGGTGGAGAGCCCTTGATGCAAGGAGAGTTTTTAGTTGAGGTGTTAAAGCGTTGTAAGGAAGAGGGAATACACACAGCCATTGAAACTACTATGTATGCTCCGTTTGAGATTATTGAAAAAGTACTTCCATATTTGGATTTGATATATATTGACTTAAAAGTATTTGATGAAAATAAACACAAAGAATTTACAGGAGTATCGTCAAAAATTATAAAGGAGCATATAAAATATGTGCTTGAAAGCGAGCATAGAGATAAAGTGATAATAAGAACTCCACTTATACCAACTATGACAGCTACTGACGAAAATGTAAGAAGCATAGCAGAATTTTTGGTGGGGGCTTATCCAGAGGTTAGGTATGAGTTATTAAACTACAATCCACTTGCTCCATCAAAGTATGAACTTGTCGACTTGGAGTATGGACTCGATGAGGATTATAAAATGTTTAGCAAAGATGAGATGCAGCATTTTTATGATATTGTCGAGCAGAGTGGATTGAAGAATCTTATAATAGAATAAATAAAATATATGTTGGCTGTTGCAATTTTGCAATGGCCTTTTTAGCGTTAATCACAATTATTTGCTCTCCAGTCCTCAGCGCTTCAATTATTATTAGAAAGTATTTAAAGTGGTGGGGCTCTTGCGGAATTGTCGA
>URRU01000168.1 GCA_900550335.1 uncultured Clostridium sp.
ATATAGCCACATATTTAACACCATCTCTTATATATTTTTTAATAACTTCTACAATATCTTCATCTGTCATATTTTCTTTTTCATAGACTCTTTCAATTTCTTTAAGCTTAACTTTTATAATCTCAGGTTTTTCTTCAACTGCTTTTGCAAATACAGCACCTGCAGAATCTACAGCCACTTTAGCCCCTCTATCATGAGCTAATTTGATTATATTTTTAAACACATTTGCATCTACTCCTGGAGGCACTTTCCCAGAAATTACAAATAGTGTGTCTTCAGTCGCATATCCGTCTATTTTTACCATAAGTTCATTTATCCGGTCTTGTAAAATTTCTGGACCAACCGCATTAAACTCAGTAACTTTTCCATTTTCTTCCACAATTTTTGTATTAATTCTAGTTTCGCCATAGATATATGTAAAATCGTTCTTTATCTGTAGATTGCTAATCATTTCTTTAAAATTCTGACCAGTTCTGCCTCCGATAAAGCCAAGCGCTATAGGCTCTTCTTCTAAAACCTTTAAGTTTTTTGCTACGTTGATTCCTTTTCCTCCAGCATCAACTTCAAAATGTTCGATTCTGTTCACTCCTGCATATTCATAATTTTTAATATCCACTGTTTGGTCGATTGCAGGATTAAAAGATACTGTTATTATCATCTTTCTGTCTCCTCATAATAAAAAATAAAATATTATAATTGCACTTTATATAAAGTATAACATATTTAATATTTTTTTCTTTAAAAAAATACCGCCCCAAAAAAGTTTTTCAGAGCGGCATTATTTAGATAGAAATTTTAGTATTCTACACCAAAGTGGTCGAATAATATTTTTTCTGCTTCTGCATTCCATAATCCTCTATGAGCTTTACAACTTGCATCAAGTTTAGCAAATAATGGATCTGTTTTTCCTAATTCTTCAAAATCATCTATTGCAGTAAGAGGCATATCTATTTGAGTGTAAGTAAGTTTTTTTCCACCTGGTATGTTTGGTAAGTTAAGAGTTGCATCTGCTATACTATCTATTCCTCCTACATGAGTAACCATAACTGCTGGTTCTATTAAACCTTTAGCTGCTAAGTCGTTAGCTTCTATAAGGTCGTCGTTGTTTCCACCTGTTGTTCCTAGTATATGAGTACTTGTGTAGTGACAGTTGTATAAGTTTATTTCAGCACTAAACTGGTTGTTTGTTGGTCCAGCGAAGAAGTTCATACATCCATCAAATGCTAATAATTTATCTCCCATTTCTGCAACTTCTTTTATTGGAACATATACAAATACATCGTCAAATCCATGACCATCAGTTAATTCCATTAATTCTTTTATTGGATCTTCCATTTTAGCTGTGTTTACATATTTTAATTCTATTCCTTTTTCTGCACCTTTTTCTTCAGGTATAACAGATTTTGCTCTTTCTATTCTATCGTCACTTATATCAGTAACAACTATTCTCTTAGGTTTATTTTCAAACTGTAGTCCGTAGCTAACTGCACCAAGTCCCATTGGGCCACATCCACCCATTATTAGTATATTACCGTCTACTTTTGTACCCATAGCATGGTTGTAGTTTTTCTTATTTGTGTGGTAGTTTGCATGGTATCCACCTATTATACAGCTCATAGGTTCTCCTAATGATGCTTCAAAGAATGAATCTCCATCGTAGTTAAGAAGGCATCCAAGTTCCATAACTTCGTGTGGCATTATGCAGTAAGTACAAGCACCACCGCAGAATTCATAAGAATATCCTGGAGAGTCTAGTCTTCCTTTGTAGTTTAATGCTGGCTGCTGAGCAAATTTCTGACCTGGTTTAAACTGATCTTTCCATTTTTCACCAACTTCAACTATAACCCCCGCAAATTCATGTCCTACTATTACTGGGTTTGTATCTATATTCTGAGGAGCTCTTTTATGTTTTTTACCCTGTTCAACTAATTTATATGTAGACATACATATACTATCACTCATTACTTTAACTAATATTTCGTCGTCTTTTATTTTAGGTAATTCAAACTCTTCTAATCTTAAATCTTCTTTTCCATACATACGTACTGCTCTTGTTTTCATTTTCAAAATCCTCCTAGTTTTTCATTTACTAAATTTATTTTTTATAAATTATTTTTACAATTTAATTTCAATTTAAAAATATTCCTATTTATAACTTTTATTCTTGCTTATAATTTTTTATTCACAACTATAACTTTTTATTATTAATATGCTATATTTCTTCACATTCAACCTGTGCTAAAAGTTCATCTACAACTTCTCTTGTAGGTGGCTTTGTTCCTATTGTAGTAACAGCTCCTGCTGATGTTGCAACCCCTAGTTTTGCTGCCTCTCTGTAGCAAAGTCCTTTTTCTACTCCATAAGAAATAGCTGCAACCATTGCATCTCCAGCACCTACTGTAGAATGTGCTTTAACCTTTAATCCTTTGCATTTGAATTTTTCTTCATTAGATACAAATACTGCACCGTCTTTTCCCATAGATACAGCTATATGCTCAATTCCTCTAGCCATTAATTTTTCAGCCATACCTACAGTATCTTTGATACTTATATCTCCTTCTACACCAAAGAATTCTGCAAGTTCTACATTATTAGGTTTTATATAATCTGGCTTAGAATCTAGAGATTTTACAAATAATTCTCCATCAGCATCTATAAATACCTTTGCACCTTTTTCATGAACTGCATCTGCTATTTTTCCATAGATTCCTTTATCTACACTAGCTGGAACACTTCCTGCAAGTACAAATAAAGTTTCTTCAGATGCATATCCTTCTAACTTAGCTAAAAGCTCTTTCATAGCTTCATCTGTTATAACTGGTCCAGGCTCGTTTAATTCTGTAACTATTCCACCTTCTTCAACTAGTTTTGTATTTGTTCTAGTTGGGCTTTCTATTTTTACAAAGTCGTTTTTTATACCCATTTCATTAAGTACATTTTCTATTAACTGACCTGTTGTGCCACCTATAAATCCTGTTGCTATTGTTTCTCCACCAAGCTCTTTTATTGTTTTTGAAACATTTATTCCTTTTCCACCGGCATCGATTTCAACATTTTTTATTCTATTAAGTCCACCGTGTTCAAATTTTCCAATGTCGACAGTTTTATCTATCGCTGGATTCATTGTAACTGTAACTATCATCGATTAATCCTCCTTCATAAATGTATCGTATATTAGATCCACACTGTTTCCATTGACCAATTTATCAACTTCCTCCATGCTCACTAATTTAGTAGCTATATTTGCTAGTATCTCCAAGTGTTCATCTCCTACACCGGCTATACCAATTACTAACTTAACATCTTCTCCTCCCCAGTCTGTACCTTCTGGGAATGTAAGAACTGCTATCCCAGATGCTAAAACCTCTTTCTTAACATTATTTGTCCCATGAGGAAGTGCTATACAATTCCCCATATTAGTTGAAAAAGTAAGCTCTCTTTCTAACATTCCTTCTATGTAATTTTCATTAACATATCCAGAATCAACCAACATCTGTCCAACCTTTCTTATAGTGTCGTTTTTAGCCATTCTTTCACAGTTTAGCACTATGTTTTCTTTCATTAATAATGGTTTCTTTTCGACAACTTCTTTTTTTATTTCTTTAACTTCTTGTTCTACTTTTTTCTTTTTCCCAAATCCAAATAACATCTCAAATCCTCCAAAAATTTATATATTATCTAAGTAGCGTTTTTACTTATTTTATTTACTTTTATTTTTTCTTATCTCTATGACTATATTATAATTCTGTCGGGATAACATTTTCAATTCAAACAAAACACCTATTTGGCACTATGGATAAGTGCCAAATTTAATGATATACTTTTAATCAATTACTACAGTTTTACTGATATAATTTAAATATAACTTTATCATATATAATGAAAAAACTTATAAAATAATATAAAAGGAAGTGAATCTATTGAAAGAAGATAATTCAAAAGTTTTATTATCTAAGGGAATAAAATTTTATAG
>URRU01000169.1 GCA_900550335.1 uncultured Clostridium sp.
TTCTAAAAACAACTTCAGTTATATTTTGGAATAATACTCATATTTAAAGAATAAATGTTCATAAGTAAAATTTATAATAGTTATAATAAATAATATCATAGAAAATTTGAATATAAATTTAAAAAGTATAGTAAAATTATATAAGTATGGAAATTATTATCATTTAGATGATAATATGAAAATAAGTTAAGAGATATAAATTTGGAAGTGGTAGGTGAAAGTTTTGAATGAAAATATTATTTTAAGTAAAGAATTTAATTTAAATACAGAAATAGAAAAGTCTTTAGAAAAGATAAAAAATAAACTTGATATAGATAAAAATGATGTAATAAATTTATTGAGCATACCTCGGGAATCTCCAATAGTTGAAGATATTTTAAATAGGGCAGATGAGGTTTGTAGAGAAGTAACAGGAAATAGAGGAAAGGTTTGGGCTGCTATAGGAATAGATTATTCAAGTTGTAAGATGAATTGTAAGTTTTGTTCATTAGGAGATAAATGGAATAATAATAAAAAATCTTATGAGCTAAGCGAAGAACAGATTTTAAGTCTTGCTGATAAATTTGTAAAGCAGGGAATAGATTGGTTAGTTTTAAGAACTACTGAATTTTTTGATATAGAAAAACTTGTTAAATATGGAAAGATTTTAAATAATAGGTATGGAAAAGATAAGGATTTTATATTAACTGCAAATACAGGAACAAATGCTACAATTGAAGCAGAAAAACTAAAAGAGGCTGGATTTGAAATGGTGTATGAAGCTATGAGATTTAGAGAAGGTGATGATACTACTTTTGATGTGGCTGAAAGAGAAAAGGCCATGAAAAATGTAATATCTTCAGGAATGATTTTATCTCAGTATTTAGAGCCTATTGGTCCAGAACATACAAATGAAGAAATTGCTGATAGAATGGAAGAAATTTTGGGTATAGGAACAAAGGTATCAGGAATTATGCCGAGAGTTGCAGTTGAGGGTACGCCTAAATATGAACTTGGAGAAATTGACGAGAATAGAATAGCTCAGATTACAGCTATTTTTAGAATTTTTTCAAAGGATAAGATAGAGGATATGATTATACACCCTCTTACAGAAAAATCTCTTAGATGTGGAGCAAATTCTTTAGTTGTCGACATTGGAGCAATTCCTAGAGATAATACTATGTATTTGGATGCTTGGAATGGACAGGATATAGAAAAATCAAAAGAGATTCTTTTAAAAAATGGATTTGATGTAAAAGTAAAATAATCAATTAATAAAATTGGTAATAAATAAAAAAATATATATTTTAGGAGGAAAATATGAACAAAAAATTATTAAGCGTGATACTTTCTGCGACGATATTAGCGGGAAGTATGGTAGGATGTGGCAAAAAAACTGAGTCGTCGGATGCTAAGAACATGACAGTTGGAACTTGGAAGACTGCTCAGACAATACAGCCTTTCTTCTATGAAGATTTTTCTGATGAAAGTGAAAATCTAGAAGTTAAACCATTTACAAATCCAGGAGATATGAAAACAGCACTTCTTTCTGGAGACCTAGACTTTACAGGAACTACTTGGGTAACTGCAATAATGGCAGCATCTAAAGGAGAGCCAATAAAAGTAGTAGCAAGTATGACTGAAAAATGCTCAGCATTAGTTGTAGGAAAAGATAGCGGTATAAACACAACAAAAGATTTAAAAGGAAAAACTATAGCTTATGTACCAGGTACAATGCACCATATACTATTATTAGAGGTGTTAAATAGAGCTGGGTTAGATCCAGATAAAGATGTTACTCTTAAAAAGATAGACTTCTTTGATATGGGACAGGCTCTTGCATCTGGTTCAATAGATGCGTTCTGTAGTGGTGAGCCATATCCATCAATAGCTGTTGAAGAAGGATACGGAAAAATATTAGAATACCCATATTATGATGATAGTATAGGATATATAAATGCAGCTATGATAACAACTGAGGACGAAATAAAGGAAAATCCAGAAAAGATACAGGAATTAGTTGATAAACACGTTAAAGCTAGTAAACATCTTATGGCAAGCAAAGAAGAATGGATAAATAAAGCAGCTGAATTTGGTACAGAAAAGAAATACCTTGAAAAATCTACTGAAAATATAGAGCTTTCTTGGGATATAACTCCAGAAACAGTTGAACAGGTTAAAAAATTAGCTGAAAGAATGAAAGAACTTGGTATGATAGAAAAAGTTCCAGACATAGATGCTATGTTTGATTTAAGTTTCTTAGAAAATACTAAGATGAAAAGATAGTAAAAATTGATAGAAATATAGTGAAATATTAAGGTAATTGAAGGGAGTAAATGTTGATGACTAAAGAAAAAAAGATAGATTTTGTTAATTTCATAGTGCCGGGGTTGTTTATTATTTCTTGGATTGTGCTTCCAAAGATATTGAACACTCCTGAATATTTACTTCCTTCTCTTAGTAGAGTTTGGGATTGTTTTGTTGACTTTGTAACTGGCAATCGGGAACTAACTGCATATTCAGGCAAGTTCTTTGAAAATGCAATTGCTAGTCTTTACAGAGTTGTATGGGGATTTGGAATTACATCAGTTTTAGGTGTGATTTTTGGAATTTTATCAGGGCATTTTTTAATGGTTAAGAGATTATTTGATCCATTTATCCATATTATAAGAATGATTCCTGGTGTAGGATGGTTTCCAATTGCTATGGTTTGGTTTGGTGTAGGAAATAAGACTACTATATTCTTAATTTCATTGGCAGCATTTTTCCCAGTTTATGTTAATACATTGAGAGCGGTTTTAGATGTGGATCCGATGGTTATAAATGCAGGAAGAGTACTAGGTGCAAATTCGAGAGAGTTATTGTGGAGCATAATTTTACCTTCATCACTTCCAGGGATTTTTTCTGGACTTAGACTTTCTATGGGAGTTTGTTGGGCGTATTTAGTTTTAGGAGAGCTTACAGGTGTTAATGAAGGACTTGGGGCGGTTATGATGGATTCTAGGATGCTAGGAAATGTAGATATGATTATAGTATGTATGATTGCAATTGCTATACTTGGTAGAATCTGTGATTTACTTTTAGTTTCTATATTTAAATTAATTAGACCATACGATAATTAAAACTTGGATTTGAGGTGATGATTTTGAATAATTTAAAAAAAGATGTTATTTTATCTGTCAAAAATCTTGGGATTTCATTTAAAAATGGAAAAGAAAAAAAGATTGTTTTAGATGATATTAATTTAGATGTAAGAGAAGGGGAAATTGTAAGTATAATTGGGCCTAGTGGATGTGGAAAATCAACTTTACTTAGTGCTATAGGTGGTATTAATAGTAATTTTGATGGAGATATTTTATTTAAGGATGAAAAAGTGAGTTCACCATCTTCTGATAGAGGATATATTTTCCAAAGACCAGCGTTATTTGATTGGATGACTGTAGAAGATAATATTGGATATGGATTGAAGCTAAAAAAATTTACTAAGGAAGAGATTTCTTCTAAAGTTGATGAGTTTGTAAAAGAAATAGGGTTAGATGGATATAAAAAGTATCATCCAAAACATTTATCTGGAGGTATGCAGCAGAGGGTAGCCCTTGCTAGAGTTCTTATTATGAAACCAGACATGCTTTTAATGGATGAACCTTTTTCTGCGCTTGATTATCAAACAAGGATAGAAATGCAAAATTTAACATTAAAATTATGGGAACTTTATAAGCCATCTATAATATTTATAACTCATGACATAGAGGAAGCTATACTTATGGCAGACAGAGTAATTGTACTAAGCAAAAATCCAGGAAGAATTGTAGAAACAATAGATATAGACTTTGAAAGACCAAGAAATATAGATATATTGAGTAATGTGAAATTCATGGAAATAAAGAAAGAACTTTTAAAAAAATTAATATTATAAAAAGTTTTTTAAAAAAGTTTCAAAAAAGTGTTGACGATGAAATTAAAAGATGATAATATAATACTTGTCCTTGAGA
>URRU01000170.1 GCA_900550335.1 uncultured Clostridium sp.
GATGAAAGAAGACACACTTGAAGATTATTTCAAAAGAATAACTGGGGGTGCTGGAATTGCTTAAACTAGTTAAATGTGAATTTTTAAAATTAAAGAGGAAAAAATTTATCCCTATTGGAGTAATATTTTCTTTACTTTTTCCAATAGCACTCTCTTTTATCGTAAAGGGACAGTTTGTTTCAGGAGAGTATTTGAGCCAAAAGGACGCATTTGATTCCTTATTTGACATGGTTATAGTGTACGGAATGCAGTTTTTACTTCCTTGTATGTTAGGAATACTTGCAGCTGTAATTTTCTTTGAAGAAAGGGATAACGACACCTTTAAAAATCTAAAAGCAATCCCTATAACATCAACGCAACTAGTAATTTCCAAGATTATTTTAATGCTTATTTGTTCGATTATATTCTGCTTACTATCATGTATAGCAGCAGGAATTTGCGGATTAATCTTCTTTGAATTAAATGATTTTGGATATAAGTTATTAATCTCTGCTGAAATGGGCATACTTATGGGGATAGGTATTTTACCTTTAGTGGTTGTTGTCGTATATTTTAGCAAAACATATATTTTTTCAATTTTGCTATGCGTATTTTGGACTAGCTTGAATACATTGATAACAGCGATGTATGATGTTTTACCTAAGTTTGTATTATGGATTTTACCAATTCCACTTTCTATGTTCTGGTCGTCAAAAGAGCTACTTGAAAGAGGAATGGTATTAGACTTGTCAGAATTTCAAAAGCTTAATTTATTACCAAGCACTTTAGAAACATTTTCCATATTAGGAGTGATTGGTATAATTTCAATATTCTTAATTGATTACATATATAGAAAGAGAAGTGAGTAGTATGATTACTATAATAAAAACAGAATTTTTAAAATTAAAAAGATACAATATAATATTATCTGGGATTTTTATGATGCTTTTATCTGTAGTACTTACTATATTCACATCTACTGCAAATGATGGATCATTTTGGGATTTTAGATATTTGTATGAACAAGTGATTAAAAATAATATGACATTGATATTCCCAGTTTGTATTACGTTGATTTCAGGGTATATCATGAACAGAGAATACGAAAATGATACAATGAAAAATATACTTACTGTTCCTATTTCATATAAGAAACTTGTATTTTGTAAGTTGATTGTATGTGGATTTGTATCTATATTATTTGGATTTTGTTGTTTTGTTTTTACAATAATAGGAGAGAAAGTTATGAATTATCCAGGATTTACAGTTAGATATGCTATAGAAGCGTTGTTTAGCATAACTGCAAACAGTTTATTCCTTTATATTGCAACAATGCCGATAATAGTATTATCTTGGAGAAAGCAAAAGGGATACTTAGTAGGTGCAATAGCAGCATTTGTCTATGGGTATTCTGGATTACTAGCATCATCAAAAATGGCTCTAGCAAACATATATCCAATAACTGCAACATTAGGATTGATAGGGTATAGAAGCTATGATGTAAGTGTAAATTGGAACATTGGACTAAACATAATTTCATTAGCTTTAATGATTTTACTATCTATACTAATAACAATAAAAACCAACATAAACCTAGACAACTCAAAAGAGAAAAAGAAAAAGGTTAAAACAAAAAAAGGATGGTAGAATTAGGTCAAAAGGCTGCTGCAAAATTTGCAACAGCCTTTATATTATTTTAATATTAATTTTCCTTTTACTCCACGGAATCCTCCTGTACAAGTAGGGCAAGCTAGTACAAGTTTGTCATCTATTCCAGATACATTCTCTATATCATACTCAGCAGTTTCAATAAATCCAAACTTACCAAAATACTCAGGATCTCCAACGACAAAAGCCCCTGGATAACCAAGCTCTGCAGCCATCATACAAGCATTGCAGATAAGCATTCCACCAAGTCTATTATCTCTTTCATCTTTTGCTACGACAATCTGTTCAATTCTAACTCCATGGAAGACTCCACCATCGTCAGTTTCAACATCCTGCTTAGAAAGTATTACATGTCCTATTATTTTACCGTCTTTTTCAGCTACAAATTCACATTCAGAAACATAAGTATCTCTATTCCTTACATCACAAACTAATTCCCGTTCATTTCCTGTTGAATTTTTTGCTGTTTCAAATGCATTTTTTACAAGATTGTATATTTCTTCAAAATCTGATTCATTTACATTTCTTATTAACATTTTAAATAATTCCTTTCTAAATTGCATATTCATGAAAATACTATATTCATTAAATCTATTTTTTTAGAATATAAACTTTTCATACTATTATTATAGTCTATTTATCTAATTTTGTAATCCATTTACCACTACTGAATCGTATAAATACAAGCAGTGTTCTTAAAAGCTGGTCTGCCATAATTGCAATCCAAGCACCTTCAAGCCCCATGCCAAATCCATAAATCATTACAATTGCAAGTGTTGGTCTTAAGAATAGGGAAGTAACTGTTACTATTACAGCAGTTGCCTTAGTATCGCCAGCACCTCTTAAAATACCACTTATGATAAACTGAGAGCCTTGAGGAATCTGTATAATAGACACCATGATAAGAAGTCTAGCACCTAGATTTACTATCTCAGGATCAGGATTGTAAAGTGATATTATTTCTTTTGGAAATACAAAGAATAAAATCATAAGTATAATAGAAACCACAGTTCCCATTCTTCTTGAGCGTGTTGCGTATAAATTCGCCATATCGGCTCTTTTTTTACCTAAGCTTTGACCTACTAGAGAAGTTGCAGAAACTGCAAATGCCTGACCATTCATAAATGAAAGCGCCCGTATATTCATACATACATTGTGAACTGCAAATGCCAATGTTCCAAGTGATGCGACTGTTTTTGCAAAGGCTATAAAACCTACACGCATAACTAACTGCTCGATAAGCGCTGGAACACCTATATCTGAAATTGCAGCCATCATTTTAAAATTAGGTTTTAATCCATCTTTAACTCTAAACCTTACATAATTTCTATGTCCAGTAACTGCAACACAAGCCATGATAAATGCGACAAACTGTCCTAAAATTGTAGCAAGTGAAGCACCAGCAACCTCTAATCTTGGGCATCCAAAGTTTCCGTAGATTAATGCATAGTTTAAAATCACGTTTGCTAAGTTTCCTATTAAATTATAAATCATAGCTGTTTTGGAATTTCCTGCACCTCTAAGTGCTGCTGTAATTGTACCTGTAAGAGCAAGTGGAAGGATTCCAAGCATTTGTATTTTTAAATATTCTGTACCTTCTTTTAAAGAAAGAGCATCAGTAGCACCCATAAATTTTATAATAGGTTCTGCTGTTACAAACATTAATATTGAAATTAACGCCGATATAAAAATATTTACTAAAATTGCCTGCCTCAAAACGAGATTTGCCTTTTCTTGTTTTCCTTGTCCTTTGCTACGAGCGACTAGAGCAGTTGTACCGACATTTATAGATGTTATAATTGATATTATTAGGAATTTTGGTTGAGTAGTAAGACCTACAGCAGTAAGTGCTGAGGCTCCAAGACGACCGACCATTATCATATCGACCATAGAAGCTAACTGAGTTAGCATAAGTTCTAAAAGAGAAGGCCATGCTATTGTGATAATGTCTTTGTAAAGCATTTTGGAAGTAATACCTGAAGGTATAACTTTCCCTGAATTTAAATAGGTTTGTGTGGTTTCGCCGGGTTCTAATAAATCTAATGCGAGTTGTTGTTGTTTCAATTTTTGTCCCCCCTTTTAATATTTAGTTTTTTATCCTCTTATTATAAATTATATCACTTGAATATACTATTTTCTATAAATTCACAAAAGTTATTAGTTAAAATATTTATATTATAAAATAAATATATAGAAATATGCGAATAATTTATAATATGGATAAAACCGATTTATAATTAATATCATTCAATTAAAAATAAAAAAATGGCATTATTCAGGAAAGGTAGTTTTTATAGTAAATCGAGTCA
>URRU01000171.1 GCA_900550335.1 uncultured Clostridium sp.
AATAGTATTATAATATTCAGTACAAAGAAAATTTATGAGAGGTAATTTTTATGGGAAAAATACTAGTACTTGCAGAAAAACCATCTGTTGGAAAAGATATAGCCAATGTACTTAAATGTAAAAATGATAAAAATGGATATATAGAGGGAGATAAATATATTGTAACATGGGCACTTGGCCACCTTGTTACGCTTGCAGATCCAGAAGGATACAATTCAAAATATAAAGATTGGTGTATGGAAGATTTACCGATAATTCCAAAGTATTTAAAAACTGTAGTAATTAAAAAGAGTGGTAAGCAATATCAAAAGGTAAAATCTCTTTTGGAAAGAAAAGATGTATCTGAAATAGTAATTGCTACAGATGCGGGAAGAGAAGGAGAGCTAGTTGCAAGATGGATTATAGAAAAATCTGGAGTTAAAAAGCCTATGAAAAGGTTGTGGATTTCTTCAAATACTGATAAAGCAATAAAAGAAGGATTTACAAAACTAGAATCATCTAAAAAATACGATAGACTTTATGATTCAGCACTTGCAAGAGCAGAGGCAGACTGGATAATAGGAATAAATGCAACAAGAGCTCTTACGGTAAAATACAATGCACAGCTATCTTGTGGTAGAGTTCAGACACCTACTCTTAATATGGTAATGAAAAGAGAAGAAGAAATAAAAAACTTTGAGCCAAAGAAATTTTATGGAGTAGAGATAAAAGTAAATAAAGCCGGAAATATTATAAAATTAAACTGGAAAAATAACAAAGGAAACACATCTGTATTTGATGAGGAGATAGCAGATAAAGTTATAAATAAAATAAAAGGAAAAGAAGCAGAAGTAAAAAAATACTCTGTAAAAACTAAGAAGAACTACTCTCCTCAGTTATATGATTTAAATGAGATACAGAGGGATGCGAATAAGATATATGGATATTCTGCAAAAGAAACTCTATCCACAGTTCAGAGCCTATATGAAAGACATAAGCTTCTTACATATCCAAGAACAGACTCTAGATATATATCTAGTGATATAGTAAATACTTTAAAGGATAGAGTAAAGGCTGTAAATATAGGAGATTATAGAAAGATAGCAAGTGATATTATAAAAAGAAATATAAAAGTATCTAAAAGCTTTGTAGACGATTCAAAGGTAGTGGAACACTATGCAATAATTCCAACGGAAGAGAGAGCCTTTTTAAACGATTTAACAGCTAAAGAAAGGAATATATATGATTTAGTTGTTAAAAGATTTTTATCAGTACTTTATGATCCTGAGGAATACGATGAAACTAGTATAGAATGTGAAATTTCTGGAGAAAAATTTAGCACTAAGTTTAAAAATATAAAAAAACTAGGTTGGAAAGAACTTTACTCAAATCAAGATGATGATATATATTCATCAGTTGCAGCTTTTAAAGAAGGGGAAAATTTAAAAGTTGAGTCTGTATCAAAAACAGAGGGAAAAACAAATCCTCCTGCTAGATTAAATGAAGCAACTCTTTTAACATTAATGGAAAAAAATAATCTTGGGACAGTTGCAACTAGAGCGGATATAATAGATAAATTATTTTCTTCGTTTTTATTAGAGAAAAAGGACAAAGAAATAATGATTACATCTAAAGGAAAGCAGCTTTTAGGTTTAGTTCCAGAAAAGCTAAAAAGTGCTGAGATGACATCTGAATGGGAGAGAAAGCTTCAAAAAATATCAGAAAATAAATTAAATAAAAATGCTTTTATGAATGAGATAAAAGATTATTCTAAAAAAGCTATAGATGATATAAAAAATAGCGATAGTCAGTTTAAACACGATAACCTAACTAGAAATAAATGTCCAGAATGTGGACATTATATGTTGGAAGTAAAGACAAAAAGAGGAAAAATGCTAGTTTGTGAAAATAGAGAATGCAATAGTAAAAAAATGCTATCTCAAACAACAAATGCTAGATGTCCAGAGTGTCATAAAAAATTAGAGCTTAGAGGTGAAGGAGAAAATAAAATATTTATTTGTTCGTGTGGATACAGAGAAAAACTATCAGCTTTTAATAATAGAAAGAAAGAAGAAAAAAATAAAGCATCTAAAAAGGATATTAATAAGTATTTAAAGAATCAAAATAAAAAAGAAAATGAAAACTTTAATAATCCGTTTGCCGATGCATTGGCTAAACTAAAAAAATAGATGCTAATTTAAGGTTAGGGGGCATTAAAATGGATAGTAAAAAATTTGGATTGAAAAAAATAACAACAATAATTTTAACTATATTCTTTATAGGTTCTCTAGGATATTTTCTATATATAAAGGATAGTATGGGAATTTCAGTATCTGTATTTTGTTTGATACTTACTGTAGTATTATATCAAATAAATAAAAGACTTCCAAAACTATTGAGTGATGGACTTTACAGTGTATTTATGTGGTATGCTTGTATAGCATCTGTTTTAGGATCTGGATATGGATTCTATGATATACCTCACTATGATGACTTTTTACATGTAACATCTGGTTTGTTGACAGTTACAGCAGCTTATACATTTATTAAATATTTTAATACAGAGGAACAAATAAGCAAAATGAACATAATATTTATAGCTATGTTTATGTTCATGTTTAGTATGGGAATTGCATCTCTTTGGGAAATAGGAGAATTTAGTATGGACCATATAATGCATACACATACTCAAGTAGGTGGACTTACTGATACAGTTATGGACATGATAGACGCACTGGTTGGATGTATAGTTTCACTTCCTTATGCATTAAAGAAAATAAAGAATAAGTAAAGATATAGTCAATTCAAAACATTTTCATAAATGTTTCATATTATATACATAAGGATAATTTATATTATAAATTAAGGAGATTGATTATTTGGAGGAATATAATGGGTAATAAAAATATTTTTTCTAAAATCAAAGAATATATATCAAAATTACTCAATTCAAAACCATTGATAATATTGGTATTGCTAATAATATTTTTTACAATGCTTTATGTATATATAAGACCTGTAGAAAGCGATACCAAAAAAAGTGAGAATAATCCAAAAGATATAGTTGCATATATCGATGGAGAAAAAATAACATTCAATGAAGTTGAGAAAAGGGCAGAAGAAATATTATATTTTGATAAAAAAAATATAATAAAAAATTTAGGCACTGATATTTATAAAAAAGAATTGTCTAAATATGTAATATATGAAGATATACTGTATAGAAAAGCTAAAGAAGAGAATATCAATGTTACTAAAGAAGAGATAAGAGACACATACCATAGTTTAGAAAATTTCATAACAGAGAATTTAAATTTAACAGGTAATGATTTAAGAAGTAAGCAATATAAAGAAAATAAAAAAATTATGAGAAGTATGAGAAAGACTATAAAGGCCTATAAGTATTTAGATGAAGAGACTAAAGTTGATGATTCTGAGGCTAAAAAATATTATAATGCCAATAAAGATAAATACAGAGTGGGAGTATACAGAGATATATTTATAAGTACGGTAGATAGTTCTGGTAAAAAATTAGCGAAAGAAGATATAAAAGACGCCGAAGATAGAGCATATAGTATATATAAAAAATTAGAAGATGGTTGCAATTTTGAGGAATTAGAAAATGAATACTCTGAGGATGTAGAAGGTACTATTCCAGGAGGAATAGGAGACCTTGAGATGGACTTTAGCGATGAAGATGTAAAAAATAAAATTGCTAAGTTAAATGTAGGAGAGTATATAGAAAAACCTATAAAAAGTTCTTATGGATACCACATAATAAAAAGAATTGGAACTGAAGTAGAGCCTTTTGATAAAGTAAAAGAAGAGATAAAAAGTACACTTTCTTATAAAAAACAAATAAAACTATTTGAAGATTTAATAAAAGAATATCATGTAGAATTTACAGATGAGTATAAGTAAAAGGCGAGGTGCACTTACCTCGCTTT
>URRU01000172.1 GCA_900550335.1 uncultured Clostridium sp.
ATGAAAAATCCAGCAATAGCCATATATTTTATTCCCATATTTTTTTCTATATTAGGAGATGCTATTATAAGCGATGAACCTACTATTATTGACGCAAGAACCAATGCCATTGTCATTTGAGTTGTAAGTTCTTTTATGCAATCCTCTATTCTAGTCATTTTTACTTCTTCTACAGATATTTTTACATTGTTTTTTTCTATTATCCTTAGAACATTCTTTATCTGTTTTGGAAGATTTTTTAAATCAAGAGCTATATCTTCAATATTTCCTCTTGCTTCCATTGCAATATTTTTAGGATTTATTCTGTTTTTATAGTAATTTTTTATAAATGCCTTACTAATTTCCCTCGCTGAAAACTCTGGATCAAGAGTTCTGGCAGTTCCCTCTAATGTAATTACTGTTTTAGCTAGTGTTATAAGTTGAGGTGGCATTGTTATTTTATACTTTCTAAAGAATCTAAAAATCTCATTTAATACTGTTCCTATACTTATTCTATCAAGAGGTATATCGTAATAATAATGAATCATATATAGCATTTCACCCTTGAATCCCTCTACATCTGTTTCATCCCCTATTGCATCTATTTCAGTAAGAACCCTAACTATCTTATCTATATTTTTTTCTGATGCAGCTAGTGCAAACTTATTTAAGAAATTAAGTGTTCTATTATCAACCATTCCAATCATACCAAAGTCTATATATGCAATTTGAGATTCACTTAGAACAAATATATTTCCTGGATGCTGGTCAGCATGGAAAAATCCATAATCGAATACCTGTCTTAAAAATGCCTTAACTCCTATATGAGCTATTTTTTTGGTATCCCATCCTTTTTCTCTAATTAAGTCTATATCACTTAGTTTTATTCCCTCTATTCTTTCCATTACAAGGATTCTTTTAGTAGTATATTCCATATGCATCTCTGGAATGTATACCTCGTCACTATTCTTAAAAATACCTTTCATTTTTACTGCATTTACAGCTTCAAAATTATAATCTAATTCTCTTAATAACTGGCTAGAAAGTTCTTCCAACATATCCTTCATATCGATATTGTAATCTTTTATAATATCCTGTATTGAGCCAGATACCCTTTTTAATATCTCTAAATCGGACTTTATAGTTTCTTCTATATCAGGACGTTGAACTTTTATTACAACTTTTTCTCCATCTTTTAATACTGCATTATATACTTGTCCAATTGATGCAGCCGCAACCGGTTCCTTATCAAACTCAGAAAAAATCTCATCTATACTTCTGCCCGTTTCCTCTTCTATTATAGCCATGGCTATATCTGTATCAAAAGTTTCTACATTATCCCTAAGTTTTTTTAATTCATCTATCATATCCTGGTCTAAAAGGTCCCGTCTTGTACTAAGAATTTGCCCCATTTTTATATAAGTAGGACCTAATTCTTGAAGTGCCAGTCTCAATCTTTGACCAGATGTCATATTTTTTATATCGTCCTTTGGCTCTGAAGATGATACGTCTATCTTACTTCCAGATCCTTCTTTATTTATTCTCTCTATAATAAAACTAAATCCGTATTTTACCATAACCTGGGCAATTTCTTTGTATCTTTTTATATGTCTATAACTTATTCTCATTATTTCACCGCCCATCTTTTATATATTTAATTTTATTTTATCATATATTGGCATTCTCTCGCACAGATAAATAAAAAAGAGATGGGAAAATTATCCCACCTCTAATATTTCTAAACTTTATTTATGTTCTTCTGCAGTTTTTACATATAATTCTGCACTTTTTTCTAAATTTTTCTTTTCTTCATCAGTTAATGGTCTTATAGCCTTTGCTGGAGAACCTATTATTAGCATACCGTCTTCAAACTTCTTATTTGCTGTAACTAATGCTCCTGCTCCAACTAGACAATGCTCTCCTATTTCTGCACCATCTAAAACTATAGCTCCCATTCCTATAAGAGAGTTGTCTCCTATTTTAGCTCCATGTACAATTGCTCTGTGTCCAACTGTTACATTATTACCTATTATAGTTTTTTCTTCTCCATGTAGTACTGATCCGTCCTGTATATTAGTGTTTTCGCCGATAATTATTTCCTCATCGTCTCCTCTTATTACAGAGTTATACCAAACACTAGAATTTTTTCCTATTTTTACTTTCCCTATTATATCAGCAGATTCTGATACATATACAGATTCTTCTATCTGTGGTTCTATACCGCAAAATGGCTTTATCATTATTCGTTGTCCTGACCTTCCATCATTAATTTAGCCTGTATCATTATTGCACATTCAGTACGTTTTCTCTGCATTTCACAACCTAAATCGTATGGTTTATTTATATCTCCGTTGAAGTTTAATGCATTTGCATGACATCCTCCTGAACAGTAGAATTTATTCCAGCATTTTTTACATTCTTCTTTATTATATACATGAGCATTTCTGAACATTGTCTGAAGCTCTTCTGGGAACTCTATTTTTTCGTCCATTATATTACCCATTATGTATTCTTCCTGTCCAACGAACTGATGACATGGGTATATATCTCCATTTGGAGTTATTGATAGGTATTCATTACCTGCACCACATCCAGTTATTCTTTTTATTACACATGGTCCCTGAGTTAAATCTACCATAAAGTGGAAGAATTTGAATTTATCTCCAGCTAGCTGTCTATCAGCTAGTTCAGCTGCAAATCTTTCATATTCATCAAATATCTGTGGTAAGTCTTCTTTTCTTAATGCAAATGGATTTGATTCATCATCTACAACTGGTTCAACAGAAGTAAGTTCAAATCCTAAATCTCTAAAGTGAAGTATATCTTTTGAGAAATCTAAGTTTTCTCTAGTGAAAGTACCTCTTACATAGTAGTATTTATCTTTTGGTCTTTTTTCTACTAATTTCTGCATTTTAGGAACTATTACATCGTAACTTCCTTTATCGTTTATAGTCATTCTCATGTTGTCGTTTACTGATTTTCTTCCATCTAAACTAAGTACAACATTGTGCATATTTTCATTTACATAATCTATTATTTCATCATTTAATAATAGTCCATTAGTAGTTATAGTGAATCTCATATTTTTTCCATGTTCTTTTTCTATGCTTCTTCCATATTCTACTAACTGTTTTACAACTTCAAAGTTCATTAGTGGTTCTCCACCGAAGAAGTCTATATCAAGATTTCTTCTACTTCCTGAATTAGCAACTAAGAAATCTAACGCTCTTTTACCTACTTCAAAGCTCATTAATTCAGGTTTTCCACCGAAGTTCCCCTGTTTAGCAAAGCAGTATTTACATTTTAAGTTACAATCGTGTGCAACATTTAAACAAAGTGCTTTTACTACTGGTTCTCTATGTACAAAAGCTGGGTGGAACTGATAGTTATCTTCTGTATAAAGAAGACCTTCTTCTTCTAAGTTAGCTATTTCATCCCAAGCTTCTTCTACCTGTTCTTTAGTGAATTCATCTTTTAATAATTCAACTGTTTCTTCTTTAGTATTTTCTTTGTAAAAATCTAATACTCTGTATGCAGCGTCATCAACAACATGAACAGATCCGCCGTTAACATCTAAAACTATATTGTATCCATTCATTGAATACTTATGTATCATACTCATATTTTATCCTCCATATATATTAATTTTTTTAATTTTTGACCTAAACTAACCCTCATTATATCATATATTTGCAATTTATTTCAATATAAGCAGCCATACATTGTATTTTATAGATTTTTATTTATTCTTTATTTAACACTTTTCCAACTTTTAAAATTTCTTTTTCAAAATCTGTATATCTTCTAGGACTTATACTAATAGCTTTTTCACCTATTACCCGTACTCTTTTTTTCCAATGCTCTACATGTATAACATTTATAATATAACTCCTACTAACCCTGATAAATCCATCATATTTATCCAATTCTTTTTCAAAAT
>URRU01000173.1 GCA_900550335.1 uncultured Clostridium sp.
AGTTTTATAGACTTTTTTGCAAAGTTTTTAAACTTTATTTAAATGATTCATTTAAATGACTTACTATCTATTTAAACGATTTACTATCTATTTAAACGATTTAATTTTTATATATTTCTATTTTAAGTATTCTCTTACTTTATTGAAGCTACTATTAGATATTCCTCCACCTATTCTAAATACAGAGTTTGCTTTTTTGTTTTTTAATACATTTTCCTGCTCTGAATCAAGTGCATTTCCTGCTACAACTATAGGTGATTTTGTTTTAGCCGCATATACACCAACGCTTATTGCATCTACAAGTGGTCTATTTTTAGCAACAAATACTGAATTGTAGCTAGATGCTGGATAAAGAGCTTTTATTACTCTGGCATTAGTCTGATTTCTATTGCTTCCACCTAGTCTATTTCCAGAAACATTTCCTGATACAACAGAATCTATTTCTTTTATTACACTATCAGAAAGCACAGCACTTTCACCTAAGAAATATGCTGATGATATAGAATTAGATTTTATCCAATTTTTAACTGATGTAGTTGTTTTATTTTTTGAAGTAACTAATATAGGAGCTTTTTCTTCAGCAGCCTTAGATACAACTGATAGTGCATCTGCTGCACCATTTTCTCCAGCTACATATATTTTGCTTACATTAGCCTTAGAATCTATTTCTTTAGCTATATTAACTGATAAATCAGATATACTTGCTCCCTGTATTCTTTTTATAGATGCTGATGGAACAGCTTTCTTTATAGTGCTTTCTGCACTACTTCCTATTGAATTACTTCCACCTATTAATATAACTTTTGACGGTTTTAATCTTTTTAATTCGTCTATAGTCTGTGTTCTAACTTTGTTTTTATCTGCAAGAAGCACAGGTGAATTATAAGCAGCTGCAAGAGGATTTGCTATTATTCCCTCTATTTCGTCGCTTCCATTTGCTACAACAACTGTTGAAGCTGAGCTCCAACCCTTTTTACTTATTTTCGCCGCAGTATCGTATCTATTAGACCCTGCAATTTCTGTAACAGAGGGTAATTTTGAATCTGCTCCCTCATTAGATGAACTTCCATTGTAAGCTCCGTACATGCTCTTTAGGTCGTTGTATATGCTGCTTTTATTTACTATGTCCTTAGCAGAGAAATACATACTTCCTTTGACTGTACTGTACTGTTTATTTACATTAATCTGTTTCTTTATTTCTTTAGCTATATTCTGTCCACTGTAGCTTGACTGACCTTGTTTGTATATTCCCTGTCCTATATAAAGGTCTACATCGTATCCTTTTACTTCATTTGCCCACCATTTTACAAGTTTTGAATAGTCTGCTGCACCAAATCCTATTGGCCAATAAATCTGAGGTACTATGTAATCTACATATCCTTTTCTTATCCAAGTTCTTGAATCTGCGTACATATTGCTGTAAGACTGGCTTCCACCTGTCTCAGAACCGTCTGGGCAAGAAGCAGATTTATTTCTCCATATACCAAATGGACTTACACCAAACTCACATCCTGATCTAGTATTTACAACTGCTTTAACTTTTCTAAGAAGAGTATTTACATTTTCTCTTCTCCAGTTGTCTTTATTCTGACCTTTTCCGTATTTTTTGTAAGATGTATCATCTGGGAATTTTGATGATGGGTAGAAATAGTCGTCAAAATGAACACCATCTATATCGTAGTTATCCACAACCTCTTTTATTGTTTTAACTAAGTAGTTTACAACTTCTGGGTTACCTGGATCGTAGTACATTTTATTTCCATATTTTATTACCCAATCTGGATTTTTTCTAGCTGGGTGAGATGATACAAGTGCATTTAAATTTGTACCTGAAGATGTTACTCTATAAGGATTGAACCATGCGTGTATCTCCATTCCTCTTTTATGTGCTTCAGAAACTGCAAACGCTAATGGGTCGTATCCTGGATTTTTTCCCTGTGTTCCAGTTAAATATTTAGACCATGGGTTTATAGATGATTTATAAAATGTATCTGACTCTGGTCTAACCTGAAGAACTATTGTGTTTATTCCACATCCTTTTAGCTTATCCATTAACTGAGTTAATTCTGATTTCTGTTTTGAGGCATTGTTCTGAGTTTTAGGCCAGTCTAAATTGTAAACTGATGAAACCCAAGCTGCTCTCATTTCTTTTTCTGCTGCCTGTGCGTTATTAGTGTAAGAAATACTTCCTACAAACATAAACACTGCCAACATCACTACAGTTAGTTTTTTAAATAACTTTTTCATTTTTTCACTCCTTTATCTCTAATATAAATTTTCCTACAATTATATATTTTATAATAAAAAGTCATTATTATAAAGAATATATTATAGATTATAAATAATATATTATAGAAAAAGCAGTAAATATAAATTTACCGCTTCTTCTATAAATCTTAATTTAGTTTTTTAATTTGTCGGTTAAGAGTATATATTATAACTGCAAAATGCAGGTATAACCAATTTAATTTTTATTTTAAGCCACTTACTTCATTTCAATTTTAAACTACTTATTTCATTTTTATTTTAAACTACTTATTTCATTTTTATTTTAAGTCTCTTATTTTTAAACTACTCTTCTAGCAACTATCATTTTTCTAGCTGATAGTTTACTTACTTTAACAACGTCTCCAGTCTGTGGTGAATGTATATACTGGTCATTTCCTAAGTACATTCCAACATGACTTACAGAATTTCCACTTCCAAAGAATACTAAATCGCCTGGTTTTAATTCTGATTTAGAAACTTTTTTACCGTATCTTGACTGTTCTCTTGATGTTCTAGGTAATGTAACTTTTGCTCCATTTTTATAAGAGTAATACATTAATCCTGAACAGTCGAATGAACTAGGTCCTGTTGCTCCCCATCTGTATGGTTTTCCAAGCTGAGCCTTAGCTATTTTTACTGCAGCCTGTGCTTTAGAACTTGTTGCTTCTGGTATTGTTACATAAGATGCACTAACCCATCCAGCTTTTCCACTTTCTGTATTTACTTTGTACCATCCAGATTTTGTTTCTTTTATTTCTACAAAATTATTTGTATATATTTTTTCTACAACTTTTGCAGAATTAGATGCTGATTCTCTTACATTTAAGAAATCACATTTTAAAACTTTTCCACATTTATTTGGAGATACTCTACCATCACTGTAGAATCTGTATACTTTTCCATCTATTTCTCTAAATGCATTTCTTAATAAATCTCCATCTGCTTTGAAGTAATATTTTTTCCCATTTATTTCTCTCCACATTTTTTTAGCTAATGTGTAGTCTTTTAAAAGATAGTATGTTTTGTTACCATCTTTTACCCAACCTTTCTGTTTTACTCCATTTTTATAATAATAGTATTTTCCATTTTCAAGTTTTAATCCATTTTTAGCTCCAGCTCTTGCAACATCAGTTGTAGATACTGCCTGTATATTGCTTATTTCCTCTGCACCTGCATCTACAGTTGCATCTGTAACCATTATCGCTCCTGATATCATAACTGCTGCCATGATTCTTGCCAAAAACTTATTTCTAAATATCTTCGTCATTAATCGTCCTCCTGTAATTATGATTCATGATTTATAGATAGTGGGTATTTTATAAATCATTTTTGTAGTCCCTCTCACTACATTTATAATTGTAACATAATGGTTACAGCGCTACAAGGTTTTTGTTACATTTTTGTAACTTTTTTGTTACTATTTTGTAACTTTTTGTATATTTATCTCAACTTAAAAGTATTTTTGTAACTTTTTACAAAACAAAAAGACCAAATCGGTTTTATTTTACTAGATTTCAAATGGGAAGGTCGAAAAATTGTAACAAATTTTTACCGATTTGGTCTTTTGTATTTAATTTTTTTGTTTTTATAATTGATTTTAGATTATATTTATCCGATTTATAATAATAACT
>URRU01000174.1 GCA_900550335.1 uncultured Clostridium sp.
TTTCTACATATTCTTTTATTGCATCCCCAACACCAGGTGCTTTTGGAAATGATGTTGCCCCATTATCACAATATACTTTTCTCATATTATTTTCCCTCCGTATCAATTTATAATTTATATTTTAGATATATCATATACAAAATATAATATTTATACTTACTTATATTATATCAGAATATATTTTTTTTGATAATTCTTTTAATATTTTTAATCTATTTATTATTTTTCGTTTTAAATGATTTTTTCAATAATAACTATTTTGATTATAGTTTTTTTCTATAGTATGGCATATTTCTTAATTGTTACATACAAATATGTTATTATGAGATTGGGTAATGCTTTGCCCCAAAAGTAAACAGGAGGTACTTTCATAATGAAAGAAAAAAGAAATATCATTATCGGTGGTGCTGTTATAGGTATAATGGCTGTTATATCAGTTATGCTTGGTAACCCTAAAAATATGGGTATCTGTATAGCTTGCTTCATCAGAGATACTGCTGGTGCTTTAAGCTTACATCAGGCTCCTATCGTACAGTATGTAAGACCAGAAATTATAGGATTTATATTAGGTTCATTTATTCTTGCATTTGCTAGCAAGGAATTCAGTTCAAGAGGAGGATCTTCTCCACTTATAAGATTCTGTCTTGGATTTATAGTTATGGTTGGTGCATTAATGTTCTTAGGATGCCCAACAAGAATGGTTTTAAGATTAGCTGGTGGTGACTGGAATGCCATAGCTGGTTTAGCAGGATTTGTAGTAGGTATACTTATAGGTATAGTTTTCTTAAACAAAGGTTTTACTTTAAAAAGAAACTACAAACAGTCTAAATTAGAAGGATTTATAATGCCTGCAATATGCGTATTCTTATTCATATTACTTGCAGTTAACTCTACTCTTCTTGTATTCTCTACAGAAGGACCAGGTTCTATGCATGCTCCAATATTCTTCGCTCTTGCAGTTGGTCTTATAGCTGGTGCTATATGCCAGAAAACAAGACTTTGTATGGCTGGTGGTATAAGAGATATAGTTTTATTCAAAGACTTCTATCTTGTAAGCGGATTCATAGCTATGCTTGTTGGTGCTTTCATAGCTAATGTAATAACTCATCAGTTTGCTCCTGGATTTGCAGATCAGCCAGTTGCTCATACAGATGCTTTATGGAACTTCTTAGGAATGGTTGTTTGTGGTTGGGGTTCTATACTTCTTGGTGGATGCCCAATGAGACAGTTAGTTTTATCAGGTGAAGGTAACGTTGACTCATCTATAACTATATTAGGTCTTTTAGTTGGTGCTGCATTCTGCCACAACTTCAAACTTGCTTCTTCTCCAGAAGGACCTACTCCAAACGGAATGATAGCTATAGGAATATGTGTAGTTGTTCTTCTTATAATATCTTACTTTGGATGTAAAGCTGCTAATGAAAAAAAGGCTGCTCCAAAAACAAATGTTAAAGTAGAAGCTTAATAAAATAGTTTTAATTTTTTCGGAATAGATATAAACTATATAATATAGCTCTAAATTTTTTATAAAGGAGATGTTTTGTAATGAGAATAGATGCTAGAGGCTTATCTTGCCCACAGCCAGTTTTAATGACTAAAAAAGGTGTTGCTGAAAGTCCAAATGGTGTTGAGGTATTAGTAGACAACATGACTGCTTGCAACAACGTAAAAAAATTCTTAAAAAATGCAGGCTTCAACGTTACAGTTGAAGAAGTAGGAGATGAAGAGTTCTTAATCTCTTCTTCAAAATAGTATGACTTATTTTTCAACATTTTTCACTCACTCTGGAGCTATAAAATTCTCTAAACTTTGTATAGATAAGGGGATACCTAGTGATTCAGGTCCCGTTCCTAGAAAGTTAAGTTCTAACTGTGGAATAGGTGTTAAATTTGAATATGATGGACCACATGAAGATTTATACACAGATGATATGGAAAGAGTGTACACTCTTGAAAATAATGTCTATACTTTAATAGCAGATTATGACTAAAAATTTAGCCCTTAGCTTTTAAGCTGAGGGCTTTTTGTATGTAGAAAATTTTGTATGTAAAAAATTAGGTTTTACTTTGTAATTCTTTTTAATATTTAAAATTCACATTAAAAAAGCTCCTAGATCTTTTCTAAGAGCTTTTTATTATGATTTGATTAATTACTTAATTCATATAATCGTCTGTATTTACAGGTAATCCCTTTTTATCCAATCTTTCTTCTGTTACATCTTTTATTATTGAGTAGATAAATGCAAATAGTGGAACTCCAAGTAACATTCCAACTAATCCTAAGAATTTACCCGCTATAAGCAGTGCAAATAGTATCCAGAATGCAGATACACCTATTGAGTCTCCAAGTATCTTTGGACCTATTACATTTCCATCAAGCTGCTGTATTATAAGTATTATTATAAGTAACCAAAACGCCTTTATAGGACTTACAAACCGGACAAGTATAACTGATGGTATTGCTCCAAAGAACGGACCAAAGAATGGTATTACGTTTGTTACACCTACTATCACCGTTACAAGTAATGTATAAGGCATCTTGAATATAGTTAAAACTACAAATGTTATTATCGCTATTATAAATGAGTCTAATATCTTTCCACCTAAGAACTTACCAAATATTTTATTTGCTCTGTGAGTTAACTCTAATATTTTATAAGAATGTTCTCTATTAAAAACTGCATAAGTTATCTTTTTTGATATAGCAAAGAATTTTTCTTTATCTTTTAGTAGGTATATAGAAACAATTACTCCTAAAACTATATTCCATAAACTAGAAATAACAACCATTATTGTATTACCTATTACAGGTATTACATCTGTCATAAAGTTCATTATAAAGTCTGTTAGTTCTTTCCACTTAGATTCTAGTATTTCCATACTAGCTGGAGTAAGATTAAACTCCTCTATTAACTTATTTATCATTATTGTAGCATTATTTACATAATTAGGAATATCATTAAATAATCCTATTATACTTTCTAAAAGTTCTGGCCACACAAAATGTATAAATAGATAACATAATGTTCCAGCCACAAGATAAGTTAATAGCATTGATATTGCTCTTACTTTAGAAGGGCTTTTCCCTTTCATTTTTTCAGATATAATTCTATTTTCGATAAATTTCAAAATAAAATTCAGTAGATAAGCTATTGCAAAACCTATTATAAATGGATATAAAATAGCTATAAAATCACTGATTTTATTTGAGAATAATTTTACTTGAGAACTTATCAAGTAAAATACTATACTACAGGCAATCACTATAAATGAATACACCGCGACCGTCGTATATTTTCTATTCCAGTCTATTTTCATATTTCCCCTCCTCTTCTCAATAACTAGATTCTATCATAAAAACAGACTTTTTTTAACCTACTCATTACATTGTTAAAAAAATTTTACATTTAAAAAAACGCCATAAGTAAATTATACTACATCTACTTATAGCGTTTTATATTTTTTAGCTATATTTAGTTTTATTTTATAAATATTCAGCTTATTTTTTTATCTATCTCAACCAATTTAACTATATCTAAATCTTTAATTATTCATTAAAGTAAAATTACATAGCTTCATCCTCTTCAAACTGAGAATTATATAATTTTGCATAGAATCCACCTTTTTCTAATAATTCTTCGTGGCTTCCCTGTTCAACTATATCCCCTTCATTCATTACAAGAATAATATCTGCATCTTTTATTGTAGATAATCTATGTGCAATTACAAAACTTGTTCTACCTTCCATTAAGTTGTCCATAGCCTTCTGTATAAGAATCTCTGTTCTTGTATCGACTGAACTAGTTGCCTCATCAAGTATTAGTATTTTAGGATCCGCAAGAACAACCCGCTACCGCTCGTCTGTGGCCTGGTGTGCGAGCATC
>URRU01000175.1 GCA_900550335.1 uncultured Clostridium sp.
GAAAAGGGTATATTGAGGTTGATATAAACTTAGATATGCCTATTTATAGCAATAAAGGTAGAGATAAAGGAATAAATGTATCATTAAAAACTAATGGAGTTGAAACAATCAAAGTTGATGGTTCTAGTTCGACAGGTAATTTCGGAGATGGATCATATTATACTGTTGAATCTCTTGGGCTAGATAGAAGCTCTAATGTTGGAGATGATGGAAAGGTATACGCATATAGAGTAACTTTTAAAGAACTTCCAGCTGGGACAGGTGAAAAATACAAAATAGCTTTAAGCGGATATGGATTTAGTAGTGTAGAATCAGATGATATAGAGATAAATAATTATTCTAAAAGAATAGTTGTTAATAATGCTGGTAAATCTAGGGATACAAAAAGCGAGAGTTTATTCCCTATAGGTGATGTAAATCACGATGGAGAAGTAAATTATACTGATTACAACAAAGTATTTGAACACTTAGGTAGCATGGACAGAGAATATGATTTAAATAGAGATAAAAGTGTTGATATAGCAGACCTTCAGTATGTCCATGATAATATGGAAAGAGCTACTACTCAAAATTTAAAAGCAGAAGATACAAACTTTATACTAGATTCAAAAATAATAGAAAATATGGAAGCTACATCTGAAGATGGAGAGGTAGTAGGTACAATAAATGATATTTTAGATGATTCAGAATCTGGAGCTTTGACAATAACGCCAAATAACGGACAAATATCATCTGAGAATCCTATATCACTAGATTTGAATTTGAATAAAACTTTAGATGAAGAACAGCCAGAAATAAGTATGCAGTATCTTTCAATAGTAGGAAACATAAATAGCGGTAGTATACTTATTGGAGATGAAGAAATTAAATTTGATAAAAATGGTAATATAGAAGAAGGCTTAAATAGAAGAACAAAACAGGCAACAGAACGGATTGTTAAAACTGATGAAAATAAAAATAACAACATAGTAATAAATCTTGGAAAACAGGTTGCAGTATCTAAGATAACTATAAAAGTAACAGGTTCAGATGACAGAAATCTTGCTAAAATAGCAAAAGTGGAATTCTTAAATAATATATATAAAGAAACCCCAAAACCAGATATTAAAAAGCCTGAAATAACAGGCGTATCAACTTCTACAGCAACAGGTAATGAGTATATAGATTTAACTTGGAAATCTGAAGATCAAAACATAACAGGTTATGAGTTAAAAGTAGAAGAAATAGATACAAATGGTAATGTTAAAGGTAGTACAAAGAAGTTTAGAATGACTGAAAATAACTTTAAAATAAGTGGTGTAAAACCTTATTCTAGTTATAGATTAAGTGTACAAGCTTTAAACGGGAAATGGGAAAGTGGTTATAATGAACTTAAAGAAGAAGATAAAGCTAAAATCGATAATGTAGATGTTAATAATAATTATAACCCAATACCAGATGAAAACTTTAAGAAAAGTGGAAAAGATGGAATCGTAAATGTAGCTGTTATACCAAATGATGTTCCTACTCCTCCAGAAGGAATAAAGGCTGAAGGTAAGTATAAATCAATTGATTTATCTTGGAAAAATCATTATGCAGCTAAAGAATTTGAAGTTTATTATAGGGTTAAAGGATCTAATTCTGAATTTAAACTTGCAAATAAGGATAAGACTATAACAGGAACAAATTATACTCTAATAGATCTTGAAGATAATACACTTTATGAAATACAGATGCGAGCTAAAAATCATTTAGGATTTGGTAAAATGTCAGAAAGTGTTTCTGTGAGAACAGTTCAAGCTACTGCTCCAGAAACACCAAACTATAAACTTATAAATACTATTTCTGAAAATGGTACAGGAAAAACAAATAATATAAAAAATGTAACTTATCCTAAAATAACTATTCCTGCAGATAATGAAAATCAAAAGGTTGAAGTCGGTACAGGCACTGATCATATAGAAGTAACTAATAAGTATGCTGTAGTAGATAATGATTATACAACTTATTGGTCTGTTGATGACTGGGATACAGGTGCTTCATATGATACAAATAGAAGAGGTCCTAAAATAGAGTTTGATTTTTCAAATAAAAAAGAATATAAAATAAATAAAATTGCTGTTGTTAATAGAGTTGATGGAAAAGCAAATCTTCCAAATAAAGCAAAAGTATTTCTTTATGAAAATGGAGAAACTAATAGTAAATCTACTATACATGAAGCAAGTATACAAAATTATACCGACAGTAAAAATAGTAAATATTCTATTATTAAATTAAATGAACCAATAACTGTAAAAGAAGGAAATATAGTTCAAGTTAGTTTATCAACATCATCGCAGGCTAATCCTAAGTGTACAAGTATATCAGAACTTAAATTCTATGAATATGATCCTATAGAAGATAATATAAAAGATTTATTTGCTGATGATTTACATTTAGTGCTAAAGGATGATGTTACTGAGTCAAGAATAACTCTATTAAGAGAAGAATTACAGAAAAAAGACAATGGTGAATACCATCCTGAGAAAAAAGCTCTAGAAAAAGAACTAGACATCGCAATGAAATTATTAAAAGAAGCTAGTTCATTAGATAAAGATGTAACAACAATGGATATATCAATAAATGGTGGTGGAACAAATACAGGTTACGGAAATGATTGGCAAGCGCTAGGTCTTACTGCAAAAGCAGGAGATACTATAAAGGTTTATGTATCTAAAACTATAGCCGATGGGTCTAGCAATAGAGAAATATACTTAGGATATGAACAAAATTATGCCGAATCAGGTTCTTATATATCAAAACAAATAGAGCTAAAATCAGGGGAAAATATTATACCGATAGATAAATTAATTTCTACAGATGTTGAAAAAGGTGGTAATTTATATGTTAGAATAGGTGGACAACCAGATACAAATAGCGAAACTGTAAAAATAAGAGTAAGTGGAGCTGAAAAAATACCTCATCTTAATTTAAATAATAAATTGATAAAAGTAGATGAACTTGTTAATAAAAAAGAAAATAATGAAGATACATCAGTAAAAGAAATTAAAGAAAAATTAAAAACTTATATAAAAGAGCTTAAGAATCATGTAGATAGCCTTCCTGAAAAACATAAACAGAGCAATGTTAAGCATGAAGAAGTAGGCGATAAGGATAATATATATGATTATAGTCCAAGAACTTCTATACTTAACTCTACTAATATAGAAGGAGATAGATTTACTCTTACAATTCCAGCAACTCAGGCTTATAGTGGATTAGGTTTATCAAATCTTACTGATGATAATATTGATGAAAAAGTAGATAAATTATACGATACAATGTTAGCTTGGGAACAGTTGATACAGATAACAAATGCTAAAAAAGGTGTCCTTGAAAAGGATAATGGTTCTGGAATATATGCAAATAATAAAGCATCTAGACAGAGAGTTAATGTTAAATATCAGAGAATGTTTGGTAGTGCATTTATGTATGCTAGTGGACATCATGTTGGTGTAGAATATGATAGTACTGCTGATTTTATGAATGGAGTTCCTTATAAATTTAAGGATGGCAAAGTAACTAATCCAGGAAAAGGATACTTATTTGGATGGGGAATAAGCCACGAGATAGGTCATAAAGCAGATATTGGTAAAAGAACTTATGGTGAAACTAGTAATAATATTTTAGCACTTATAACTCAGACATTTGATGGCGTAAGTAAATCAAGATTAGAATTAAATAATATATATCCTAAAATATACAAAAAAGTAACTAGCGAAAGTGTTGGAGTTGCTCAGGATGTTGCAACGTTACTTGGTATGTTCTGGCAGTTACACCTTGCATATGAACCAGGGTATACATATGAAATGCTAGATAGAAATAATGATAATAATAAA
>URRU01000176.1 GCA_900550335.1 uncultured Clostridium sp.
GTTGATAAATTATTTCTAAATATATTACAATTTTGTATTTTTTGATATTAATTCTTTTGTGAATACTATTTTCATAGTATAATAAATTAAACAAAATAAATTGGATATGATATATATGTTATAAAAAAGACTTCTATTATTTAAAAAGATTTCTCGAAAGGAGAATTATTATGAAAAAAAATCTTGTTTTAGCATCAATTTTAGCAGTATCTCTACTAGCAACAGGTTGCTCTCAGGCTGGAAAAGCATCTGATGTAACTCCAATAACATTGACAGAAAGAGAAAAACAGATTGCCGCTTTAGTAGGTGAATATCCTTTTGTCGTGGATGTAAACTATCCAAAAGATGTTAAAGGAACAGTGCTTTCTTATGAAGTTTGGAAAAATGGCTCTATGGTAGAAAACAACGTGGTTATGTTTGGCGGATCTGCTGATGAAAGCAATAAAGAATCATTCACTATGATTTATGACATAGATGATGAGTGGAAAAATTGTAAACTAAACCTATCATCAACTTCTGCTCGTACTAGCTTTGATATAAGCTTATTAAATGATAAAAACAGTGCCCCTAATGCTGCAATACCATCTTTTGCCGCTGCAGAAGATGTAGATGAGTACTACAGTGTAAAACTTGTTCCAGGCGGCTCATATGTACTATCTGCTTTAACATTGTCTTACGGCAACTCTATGGAAGCTATTAATCATGGAAAGGGCGACTACAAAGACTTCACTTCAGAAATCGACAAAAATAACACTTGTGTACTTGTAAGACTTGATACATTTGCAAGTGAAAAAGATGCGGAAAAGTACGCAGATTCTATAAATAAATAAAACAAAAGGACAAGGGTGGTTATTCTCTTGTCCTTTTAATTTATCTATTATTAACTTTTCTTATATAATAAATCTTTGCAAAAAACTCAGAGAAAATCATCACATCAAAAACAACCATAGCAACCATACCATATACCATAATCGCCTCTGTAATCCAAGTAGTTCCTCTAAGAAGATAAATCCCACCGAAAAACAACACAACACAAATCTTAGTAACAGTAATCGCTATATTATTAGCCTTAAACTCAATCGCTGAATCTACCTTTCTCTGCTCTTCTCTCTCCTTATCGCTCTCATCAAACATTGAATTAACTATCCCATTCAACCCGAACATAAACATCAAGGACGTCATCATAACAGAATAATAATCAAAATCCTTAGCAAAACACAACGCTAAATCAAGAAGCGCCAAAGAAATAAAAGTCACTCCCCAAACAACAAAATCTTTCTTATTCTTTATCATATAAGTCAACTCCTATAATTTACTTTTATTCAAATTATACCACAAACCTATAAATAATCTTTCTTCATTTTTCTCTCAATTTTCTCAAAATATCCAACTTCAAACAAGTATCCCACCTTGTACGAGCGACAGACTTATAAACATAATTAATTATTGGAATAAAAAAAGACTAGTTAAAAACAAGTGTAACCAAAAAGAAGGAATTATATTCAAAATTACGACAATCTGCATGACGCTTTCGTCATTAGCCTCGAACGGAGTTCGAGCTAGACAAAGAAAGCATCGAAGCCTGGAGTATTTTGAATATATTCCTTCTCTTCTCAAGATTACACTAGAATTAACTAGTCTTTCTATATCCCAATATTAATTATTTTATTTTCTTAGCGATATCTTTGGCAAAGTATGTTATTATCATATCCGCACCAGCTCTTTTTATTGAAGTAACTGCTTCCATTATAGCATCTTCATTTAAAAGCCCTTCCTTAACTGCTAACTTAAGCATTGAATACTCACCAGAAACATTGTATGCACAAAGTGGCATATCAAAATTATCCTTAACTCTTCTTATAACATCTAAGTAAGAAAGTGCAGGTTTAACCATTATTATATCTGCTCCTTCTTCTATATCTAAAGCACATTCTCTTAAAGCTTCTGTACTGTTTGCTGGATCCATCTGATAAGTTTTTCTATCTCCAAATGATGGAGCTGAGTTTGCAGCATCTCTAAATGGTCCGTAGAAACTTGAAGCATATTTTGCACTGTATGCCATTATTCCTACTGTTTCAAATCCATTTTCATCAAGTGCATTTCTTAAAGCACCTATTCTTCCGTCCATCATGTCAGAAGGAGCTACCATATCAGCACCTGCTTTTGCGTGGCTAACTGCTATCTTAGCTAAATATTCTAATGTCTGGTCATTATCAACATAACCTTTTTCAGTTAATATTCCGCAGTGTCCGTGGCTTGTGTACTGGCACATACAAACGTCTGTTATTACGTTCATTTCTGGAGCTACTTCTTTTATTTTTCTAACAGCTCTCTGAACTATTCCGTTATCTGCAAATGCTTCTGAACCACAAGCATCTTTTTCACCTGGTATACCAAACATTATAACGTGTTCTATACCTAATTCCACTATTTCTTTTATTTCAGCTTCTAACATATCCACTGAAAAATGATAAACATCTGGAAGTGAAGGTATTTCTTCTTTTATATTTTCACCTTCAACAACGAATAGTGGGTATATAAGATCGTCTACATCTATTTTAGTTTCTCTTACTAAATTTCTCATTGCTTTGCTTATTCTAAGTCTTCTAGGTCTTTTTAACATTTTTATTCCTCCATTTAAACTTTTAACAAATTTCTAACAATCTTTTTAAAATATTTAGTGTTAGAATATATTACTTAAATTTTACTTTATTTAACACCTGTATTTATTTTAAATGTATTCAGTTAAAAAGTCTAGTCTTTTTTACTTTATATTAAAATTTTTACAAGTTAAAATACAAATAAACATTGAAATTTTCATATTTAGAGTTTTAAAATAGAACTATTTTAATTTTTATGAATTTATGAATTTAAAACTCTCTTGCTAGTATTTCATCTTTTCTTGAAAGTATATCATCACTTAAAAGTTCTTTTTCGACTTTATCAAATCCTACTCTCTCTACAGTAACGGCAAATCTTTCTCCAAAGTTTCCATTTTCTCTAAAGAATAATATAGCCTTTTCTATAGTTTTCATTACTTCTGCTTCATCTGTAAATATTTTTCCTAATAATTTACCGTGAGAAATCTGTTTACCCCATCTTCCTCCAACGTATACTTTGTATCCCTGTTTCTGTGTATCCATTGCTTTGAAATAGCATTTTTCTATACATCTACCACAGTTTATACATTTATCGTAATCTACAACCATTGTTCCATCAACTAACTTAGCTGCTCCAACTGGACATACTGCCTCAACAGCACATTTTTTACAACTCTTACATTTATCTAGGTTTATAGCTGGAACTCTAGCTCCTATAACCCCTAAATCATTTAAATTTGGTTTTACACAGTTATTTGGACATCCACCAACAGCTATTTTGAACTTATGAGGTAGATTTACATTGTGCCATTTTGTGTAGAATTCATCGTGTATTTTTTCTGATAAATCATAAGTATCTATAAGCCCATACTGACAAGTTGTCCCCTTACAAGACACAACCGGTCTAACTCTTTTTCCTGAACCACCAGTTTCTAAACCTTTTTCTGCTAAGAAATTCATAAATGGTTCTATATTTTCAAATGGTATTCCTGGACATTCTAAAGTTAATCTTGTAGTAACTAAAACTTCTCCGTTACCAAATCTTTCTGCTGCTTCCGCAACATTTCTTAAAACTTCTGCACTTACTTTACCATTTTTTGTAATTACTCTTCCTGAAAAATTATCTGTTCCTTTGTTGCTAAAGAATCCTAATGCTTTTACTCTAGCCTCTTCCGCCTTACTTACTGTTAATGTTGCCATATTGATTCCTCCTTAAAATTTTAGTGAT
>URRU01000177.1 GCA_900550335.1 uncultured Clostridium sp.
AGAAATTTATTTTATTTACTAGTTATTTACACAATGTCGTTTAGTTTAATGAATAAATACGGAATAAAGACAAACATGGCTTATATCGACACAATAATGAACTGTTTCTACTATTCTGGACTTTATTTCTTGATAAGAGATTCTGTAGCAGGAATACAGGGATACATGCTTTCTAAAGGAAAGAGCATGGGACAGGTGAGATTATTTACATTATTATACCTATTTATGCTTATAAGTTATTTCTGGGTGGCAGCTATTTTAGCTATAATATACTTTATGACAATAGATATGAAGTACGGTCTTAGAGAGATTTATGGTGAAAAATTGGGTACTCTATTGACAAATTAAGCGAAAAGACATATATTATAAATATATACGAAAAAATTGACGTTTTAATTTAATTAACAAAGGCTTAGAAGAAAAGAGTAGGATTTATAGGATTTTCAGAGAGCTCCAGGCTGGTGTGATGGAGTAGTTTTGTATATCTGAAGTACATTTTGGAGCCGCTTACCTGAAATAGTAGTAGGGTTTGACGATTTGCATACGTTATAATGCAGTGTCTATTATTTTGACACACTGAGTCGGATATTGTGAGGTATCCGAGAATTAAGGTGGTAACACGAGAGGTATCTCCCGTCCTTTTTATTAGGGCGGGAGTTTTTTTGTTTAAAAAATTTTTAGGAGGAAAAATTATGAGTATATCTAAAATATCTGTGGACGAACAGATGAAGATCATAATGAAAGGTGTAGATAGTCTTATAGATGAGAAAGACCTTAAAGAAAAATTAACTAAAGCACAGAACGAGGACAAACCACTTGTAATAAAATTAGGTCTTGACCCGAGTGCTCCAGACATCCACTTAGGACATACAGTTGTTCTTAGAAAAATGAAACAGCTTCAGGACTTAGGTCATCAGGTAGTAATAATAATAGGTGACTTCACTGGTAAAATAGGTGACCCAACTGGAAAATCTAAAACTAGAAAAGCATTAACTACTGAACAGGTTCTTGAAAATGCAAAAACTTATCAGGAACAGATATTCAAAGTATTAGATAAAGATAAAACTATAGTAAGATACAACAGCGAATGGTTAGGAAAATTAAACTTTGAAGAAGTTATAAAATTAGCAGCTACAATAACTGTTGCAAGAATGCTTGAAAGAGAAGATTTCAAGAAAAGATACGAAGGACAGATGCCAATATCAGTTCACGAATTCTTCTATCCTTTAATGCAGGCATATGATTCTATTGCAATAGATGCTGATATAGAACTTGGTGGTACTGACCAGAGATTCAACCTTTTAATGGGTAGATCACTTCAGAGAGAATTCGATAAAGAATCTCAGGTAGTTATAATGATGCCTTTACTAGAAGGTCTTGATGGTGTAAACAAAATGTCTAAATCATTAGGAAACTACATAGGAATAGATGAAGAAGCAGGACTTATGTACCAGAAAGCTATGGAAATACCAGATGAATTAATAATAAAATACTACAACTTAGTAACAGATGTTCATCCAGATGCTGTAGCTGAAATAGAAGCTAAATTAGAAGGTGGAGCTAACCCAAGAGATATAAAAATGGGACTAGCTAAAGAAATAGTTACTTTATACCATGGAGAAGAAAAAGCTCAGGAAGCAGAAAATAGATTCAAGAGTGTATTCCAGAAAGGTAATATACCAGATGATATACTAACTGTTGAAGCTGCTGCGGCTGATTTAGATATAGCTGGTATAGCTGTTGAAAATAAATTAGTTCCAAGTAAGAGTGAAATAAGAAGACTTGCTAAACAGGGTGGAGTAAAAGTTAACGGAGAAAAAGTTAATGATTTAAATGCTGTTGAAGCAGAAGGTGAACTAGTTATACAGATAGGTAAAAAGAAATTCATAAAAATAGTTGTAAAATAAATAAAAAAAGATGTCACATTTTGTGGCATCTTTTTTTATGTAGGTAACCAGTTAAACTGAGAACCTTTTTATTATTTTTCTGTTGGTGTAAGTAAAGTAACACCGCTATTTTTTATTTTTTCTATGAAGTCTGGGTTATTTAAAAACTTTTCTTTTACATCAACGTCGTTGGCTTTATATATTCTAGATACGATTTCAGCCATATGAGCTGCAAAGTCAAGTGGGGAATCAAATAATTCTTCGTTTTCAACATAGTACTGAGTAAGTTCTTTTCTTGTTCCTAAATCAGATAAGTAAAGAAGTTTTAATTCTTTTTTGCTTATATCTTCATTAAAGTTACCATAAGCAAATCTGATTTCTTCTACAGGAAGATTAAGGAACACATCGTTATAAAGAGAGTTATTTTTTATTATGCTGTAGTTGAAGTCAGATATATTTTTATCTGCAAATAAACTATAATTATAAACCATGCAAACCATTAGATATTTGTCAAATAGATCGGGATATTCTTCTGAGTTTTCAACAACGAAGTTTTCTATATCTTTTAGATAATCAAAGTATACTCTTCTTAGTAAATCCTGTTTTGTTTTGAAGTAGTATGTGAAGTTACCTAGGGTTATGTTAGTATTATCACATATTTCCTGTATAGTTGTCTTAGAGTATCCTTTAGTATAGAATAACTTTTTTGACTCTTCTACTATGTAATTACAAGTATTAAGTCCTTTTTTATATCTGTTCATAAAATCCTCCTAAAGATTAATTCAATCTCATTTCTTTTAAATTTTGATATAATTATAGCAAAAGGGTGTGAAATTAAAGAGAATAAATTATAAAAAAACAGTGACTTCAAATATCTAAAGATTTGAAAATATAAATCAATTTAAAGGCAAATAGATAAAACAAAATGATAAAATGTATTTACAAAATATTTTTTTTATATTAAGCTATAAAATGGATGTATGTATAAAAAATAGAAATAGGAGGAAATTTAATGAAAAGAAGATATCGAATGAATATGTCTTTTTGTTATAGTTCTTTTAAAGAAGGTTGTGCTTCACTTTCTAACAAATTATAAAAAATAAATATTAGAAAGTGGAGGTATATTATGAAAAAATACATCGGAGAAATAGGGCTTTTTGCCGTAGCTATTATATGGGGAGGCGGATTAATTGCTGCCATGGGGAGGCGGATTAATTGCTGCCAAAGTTGCATTAGATAGTGGCCTTTTGACTTCGCAAATAATGACTATTAGATTTTTTTTATCAGCGGTATTAATGACAATAATATTTTTTAAACCTATAAAAAATAATTTGTCACTAGGTATATTAAAGGCAGGAAGTGTTTTAGGTATTTGCCTATTTTTAGGATTTTTCTTACAGACATTAGGGTTAGAATACACTACACCATCAAAGAATGCATTTCTTGCATCGATAAATGTTGTTATAGTACCTTTTATAGGGTTTATGCTTTATAGAAGAAAGATTGATAAATTTGGAGTAATCAGTAGTTTTATAGCTGTATTGGGAATAGCGGTATTATCGCTTAGTGCAGATTTTACAATTAATTTTGGAGATTTACTGACAATACTGTGTGCATTTGCGTTTGCATTTCAAATATTCTTTACAAGTGAATTTGTAAAATCTTACAACCCGCTTGCATTAAATACTATACAATTAAAAAATGTTCTAAGAAAAAGGGAGGGAATTTATGAAAAAATACATAGGAGAAATAGGGCTTTTTGTGGTAGCTATCATTTGGGGGGGCGGATTTGTCGCAACTCAAGCAGCATTGGATGGTGGACTTACAACATCACAGATAATGACGCTGAGATTTTTTATATCAGCGGTGTTGATGACTTTAATATTCTTTAAACAGATAAAAGATAATTTGACTTTGG
>URRU01000178.1 GCA_900550335.1 uncultured Clostridium sp.
AAAAAGATAATACTGTACTATTATCTGAAAGGATTAAAGAAGTTATAGTATAATATAATTATAAAAATTAATTGATGAAAATTAATTCTATAATTAAATAATTTTTAAAATAATGAAATAGGAGTGATAAATTATGATGACAATATTCTATCCAATAGGAGACAGTCTTTATGTAAATCTTACAAATAAATGTCCTTGTAGATGCGTATTCTGTGTTAGAGAGGAACATGAAACAGTTGGAAATAATAATAGTTTATGGTTAGACCATGATCCATCAATGGAAGAAATAAAAGCAGATTTAGAAAGATTCAATTTAAGTGATTATAAAGAGATAGTATTCTGTGGATTTGGGGAACCTATGATGAGAATGGATGACCTTATAGAAACAGCAAAATACATAAAATCTAAAGCAGATATAAAAACAAGAATAAATACAAATGGACTTGGGGACCTTATTCACGAAAAAAATACAGCTGAATGTATAAAAGATTGTATAGACTCTGTATCAATAAGTTTAAATGCTCCAGATAAAGAAAGTTATTGCAGAGTAACTAGACCAAAATTTGGAGAACAGTCTTTTGATGCAATGTTAAAATTTGCTGAGGAATGTAGAGATTGTGGAATAAATATAGCATTCTCTGTAGTTGATGAGATTACACCTGAAGAAATAGAAAAATCTAAGGAATTAGCTGAATCTTTAGGAGTTAAATTAAGAGTAAGACATAAACGGTAATAAGTTATATCTCAGTGTATAAAATCAAGCTATGGATACGATTATCCAAATAGAAATGGGGTATTGCTTGAAAGGGAATTACCATTTTTAAGAACAAGACCACTTATATCAGATTATGAAACACTGTAATTAAAAAGTTAATATAAATTTCAAAAAGAGCTTATATATTAGAAATCTGAAAAGGTGTCTAAGATAAGCTCTTTTTATTTAGTTCAATTTAATATTTAGTCCAATGTTACAAAATTGTAAGGTTAGGTATTTAAACTGTAAGGTGAATCGATTTTTCCAATAAGTGCTAAACAATATAATTAAATTAAAGAAAATAATAAAAGAGAGGTCGATTTTTATGAAATACATTATAAAAACTAACAACCTAGATAAAAAATATAAAAACTTTTACAGTGTAAAAGGAGCAAATCTAAATATAAGAGAGAAGAGAATTTACGGTCTTATTGGTCCAAATGGAGCTGGGAAAAGTACTACTATGAAGATGCTACTAGGACTTATAAAGCCTAGTGGAGGAAGTATAGAGATTATGGGAATGGAGATGAACGAAAAAAATAGAAGTAAGATTCTATCCAATGTAGGTTCTCTTATAGAAAATCCAGCATACTACGAGCACTTAACAGGTATGGAAAATATGAAAATAATGCGGAATTTGATGAATGTATCAGATGAAAATATTCCAGATATTTTAAAGACAGTAAATATTTATGATAGTAGAAATAAAAAAGTAAAAGATTACTCTCTGGGAATGAAGCAGCGTCTAGGAATTGCAATGGCTCTAATTTCATATCCAAGTATATTGATATTAGATGAGCCTATAAATGGACTAGATCCAGCTGGGATAATAGAAATAAGAAATTTAATAAAGACATTACCAGGAAAATACGGAATGACAGTAATAATTTCTAGTCATATATTATCTGAAATAGAGCATATATGCGATGATATTGCTGTGATAGAAGATGGAAAGATAATTTTTGAAGACGAAATATCTGTATTAAAAGAAAAGGGAAGAGAACAGATAGGGATAGATGTTTCTGATTTAACTTTGGCAAAAAAAATATTAAACGATAGAAAAATAGTTTCAAAAGTAGAAAATAATAGATTAATGTTAGAAAAATTAAGCGATGATAAAATTGCAGAGATAAATCGAATATTTGTAGAAAATGGACTAAAGGTTTATAGAATAGAGCTAATTAAAAAAAGTTTGGAAGAAATATTCCTTGATTTAACAGGTAAGAAGGTGAGGATATAATGAAAGTCAATATATTAAAGGGAACATATCTTGAGTTTGAAAAAATGAAAAAGAAAAAGGTGTTTATGATAGCATTGTTGTTTAGTTTAGTAACAATAGTTTGGACTATGGCTGTATCAAATAACTTTTATTCTAGAGGGGAAACATCTCCTAGTGATATGTGGCTATATGGATTGACTTCGATAGCACAGATTAACGCACTGCTTTCACCAATTTTCTTATCAATAACAGCATCTAAAGTGTCTGAAATAGAGCATAGAGGAGCAACTTTAAAGATTTTACTTACTAGACAGAGTAGAGCGAATTTATATTTATCAAAATTTGTCTATTGCGAAATAGTAGCTTCTTTATGCACAGTAGTACAGTTTTTAGGATTTATTGCAGCTACGTATTTCTCTGACTTTTTTGACGAAGTGCCAGTTTCACTAATGATACAATCTATACTTGCCGTGATTGTCGTAAACACAATGCTTATAGCGATATTTTTATTGGTTTGTATTTCTATGAAAAATCAGGTGTATGGTGTTGGTTCTGGATTACTTTTAGGATTATTGGGAATAATCTCTATGTTGTTTCCAAGAAATATAGCAGTATTTATTCCAAGTTATTATTATATGGATTTAATTCCTGCGAGAATGATTATGGGGATGAAAAGAATAACAGGATTTGAAGTATTGCCATTTGATTTGGGGACAATAGGAATTGTTATGATATTTAGCTTATTCTTGATAGTTGTTGGATTGATGTTTTTTAATAGAAAAGAGGTGTAGAATATGCTTTTGAGATGTATAAAATCAGAAATTATAAAGTTAAAAAGAAGTGGCATAGTCCCTGTTTTGATAATAATTCCGTTGATTGCTGTGTTTATGGGAACAGGAAACTATTATATGAATATAGGTGTACTTCAAAATAAATGGTACAGTCTTTGGACTCAAGTATCTTTGTTCTACAGTTACTTTTTCTTTCCTGCATCAATTGCATTGATTTGCTCTTATTTATGTAAGCTAGAACATGAAAATTCAAATTGGAATAAAATTTTAGCAGCTCCGATAAAAAGAAGAAATATAATTATATCAAAACTTGTGTCAGCCACAATTTTAATATGCTTTTCACAGATTATGGTTGCAATATTTTATATAATCGGTGGAAAAATAGTGGGATTAGATTCAAATATTCCTATGGAATTGATACAGTGGATTTCTCTTGGAGCTGTTGCGGGAATATCTGTAGCAGCAGTACAGCTATTTATCTCTATGAATGTGAGGAGTTTTGCAGTACCTGTTGGAATTTCCGTATGTTTATCTATATTAGGACTTAGATTTGTTATGGCAGAGAGGGCATTTTCTATTCCATATTCGTTAGTTATATACAGCATGAGTGCATTGAAGTCTAGTGGTTTTGGAGGAGATGTAATTGCAAAAATATTACTAACATCTCTTTTATTCACAGTGATATTTGCGTCAATAGAAAACATTATTTTAAAAAGAAAAGATGTATAAAAAATAAAAATTCAATAAAAAATTTTTGAAGGAATTTAATATAATTTATAGAATACCTTAAATACAGATATTTTATAAAGGAAATTGATAGCTATGGAAAAGATAAAGGTATGGACAAAGCAAAATAAAGATGTTCTTAAACAGTTAGAAAAAGACGGAAGATATATAGCAAGAAAAGAATATATAATGAAAGACCTTCAAGAACATACAGATCTAGTTCTTGAGGTATATGATTGGTTATCGAGAAGTGGTCCACTTTCAAAGGATAAGCCAAAAGAT
>URRU01000179.1 GCA_900550335.1 uncultured Clostridium sp.
ATCTGATAATACTTTAATAGTTAAGAGTAACATGGCTTCATTTGTAGACTCTTTAGTTCCTGCAATGAGTGTGGCAAATGCACTTGCAGTATCAGTAGGTATGAAAGAAAAAGAAGATATAAAAGAGCATTTCGACGATTTAGAGCAGATGTGGGATAAATACGGAATGTTTGAATAAGAAATTTATATAAATTTTGGAGGTAGCTCTATGAAAAATTTTGATTATAATATTCCAACAAGAGTGCATTTTGGTAAAGGACAGATAGCTAAGCTAAGAGGTGAAGTTAAAAACTTCGGGCATAATGTTCTTCTTGTATATGGAGGAAATAGTATAAAAAGAAATGGAATCTATGACCAGGTTATGGAACAGTTAAATGATTCTGATGTAAATGTATTTGAGCTTTCTGGAATTGCTCCAAACCCAAGAATAGACTCTGCTAGAGATGGTGTTAAACTATGTAAGGAATATAAAATAGATGTAATTCTTGCAGTTGGTGGAGGAAGTGTTATAGATTGTAGTAAATTAATAGCAGCTGGAGCATTTTACGACGGAGATCCTTGGGATTTAGTGCTAAAAAGCTCACTTATAAAAGAAGCACTTCCAATAATATCAGTACTTACTCTTTCAGCAACTGGTTCAGAAATGGACGGATTTGCTGTTATATCTAATATGGAAACAAATGACAAATTAGGTATGGGTGGAGAAATATTAAAACCTAGAGTATCAATACTTGACCCTGAATACACATATACAGTGCCTACAAACCAGACAGCTGCTGGAACTGCGGATATAATGAGTCATATAATAGAAACATACTTCCACGATGTTGAAGGTGCTTATTTACAGGATAGATTTGCAGAATCACTGCTAAAAACTTGTATAGAATTTGGACCAATAGCTGTTAAAGAACCAAAAAATTACGATGCAAGAGCGAACTTAATGTGGGCAAGCTCTCATGCAATAAATGGTATGATTTCTTACGGAACAGATGTAGGTTGGTCAGTTCATCCAATGGAACACGAATTAAGTGCATACTATGATATAACTCATGGTGTTGGACTTGCAATTCTTACTCCAAGATGGATGAAACACATATTAAGCGACGAAACAGTAGGTAAATTTGTTGATTATGGTGTTAATGTATGGGGAATTGATTCTTCAGTAGATAAATTTGAGATAGCGAATATGGCTATTGAAAAGACTTATGAATTCTTCGCAAGTATAGGAATACCAATGAATTTAAGAGAAGTTGGTATAGGTGAAGAAAACTTAGAGGTTATGGCTGAGTTTGCATCTAAGAGAGGTGCTAAGTATGGATATGTATCTCTAAGTAAAGAAGATGTATTAGAAATATATAAAGAAAGTTTATAAGATATAAAGAAAGGGTGTTTAAGCATCATCACTCCAGGCTTCGACGATTTTTCTTATCTAGTTCGAACTCCGTTCGAAGCTAAAGAAAAAATCGTCTGTAGATTGTTGTTGATGATTGCTTAAACACCCTTTTTTACCACTAATAAACTCGTTTTGCGTATGGGTATGTAAATTTAATAAAATACTTACAGATTAATATATTGTTAAATAAATATTTTTCCTAACTATGAAAACAGAAAAATTTCATATATAATTAAATATGAAGGGAAGTGAATCATTTTGGAAAAAGAAAAAGAAAGTTTAAGGCTAGGGTTTAGCGATATTTTTATCCTTGTTATAGGATGTATTATGATGGCGATTTCGCTAAATTTATTTTTCAATCCTTATGGAATTGCATCTGGTGGGATAACTGGGCTTGCAGTTGTTCTTAATATGCTTTTTGGAATTCCTTTATGGATTGTCAACCTTGTTCTAAATGTACCGTTATTTATAGCAGCGTACAAGATTTTGAGCAAGAGAGACTGTATTAAAACAGTGCTAGGAATAATATTATTAACAGTTGCATTAAAGGTAACTGAGAGTATGTCTTCAATATTTATAACAGAGGACATTTACCTAATTATAATCCTGGGTTCAATACTTATGGGTATTGGACAGGGGTTAATCCTTAGAATAAGTGGTTCTACAGGTGGTACAGACTTAATGGCTTTATTAATTAATAAGGTGTTCCCAACATTAAGTATACCAATTCTTTTAGGAATTATAGACTGTGCAGTAATCGTTATGTCAGGGTTTGCAACAGGTCAGATAGAAATAGCACTATATTCTTCTGTTTCTTTATACATAATTATAAAGGTCAGCGACCTTATGATAGAAGGATTTAACTATTCTAAGTCATTTATGATTATTTCTGATCATTCAAAGGAAATAACAGACAAGATAATGGAGGAATTAGACAGAGGTGCGACTTTCCTTAAAGGTGAAGGTGCATACACTGGTGCTGATAAGAATGTTATTTTGGTTGTAGTTGAGAAAAAAGAGGTTGTTGCTATGAAGAGACTTGTAAGAGAAGTCGATCCTAAAGCGTTTATAATCATAACTGATATACATGAGGCACTAGGTAACGGATTTAAACCGGTAACAGCAGAATAAGATTAATATTTTTGTTAGAGGAGGCTTTTGAGGAAGTCTCCTTTTTTTGTGCTTGGAAAAAATATATCCCCTTCTCTCCAGGCAGTCGAGCTGCATTGTCGAGTACGGAGACATATTTAATTTCCAAGCAAAGAAAGTAAAATTTGCAAAAGCCTCTATGTAATAAAAATATTAATCTTATTTTTAGCTGTTACTGGTTTAAATTTAGGATGTTTAGGAGCAAGATTGCACATTCAACACATTATATGCCATATTGATGTAAAATTTGTAAAGTGATGAACTTTGCTTGATGTTGAGTATTAAGTAAAGTTCTAAATCATATATCCTAAAAGAAATAGTTGCCGTTTATTCGACAACTATTTTTTTACTCATTTTATAAAGATTTGTAATAATCCATTATTTTGGTATATAATATAATGTTGAGAGAGATTAATTTTTAAAGTCAAATGACACAGAAATATGACATTATTTCAAATATAGAAAGTGAAAATTTTTAAATGGAGGAAATTATGGGAAATACTTATTATATAGCTAGACATGGACAGACAGAATGGAATATATTAGGAAAAACTCAGGGGCATGGAAATTCACCTCTAACAGAAAAAGGTCTTGCTCAGGCAAATGAGCTTGCAGAGGGCATGGATAAATATCCACTAGATATGATATTCTCAAGCGATTTGGGTAGAGCAATGCAGACAGCAGAAGCAGTTGGAAAGAGATTTGGGATAGAAGTGCAGCCAACAGAAGCTTTAAGAGAAATGGGATTTGGAGAATGGGAAGGTAGATTAATTCCAGAAATAACTGAAAAATACCCAGAAATATACAAAACTTGGAGAAACGAGCCTCATCTTGCAAAGATTCCTGGTGGGGAAACTTTAGATGTGATAAAGGAAAGATTAGAAAAATTCATAGACGAATTAAATAAAAAATATGATAACAAGAATATTTTACTAGTTAGTCATTCGGTTACAGTTAGGGTGCTTCTATTATTAATGTTAGATTCACCGATGAAAAATATATACAGAATTAAACAGGATAATACAGCTCTAAATATAGTAGAGTGGAGACATTACGGTCCAGTTGTTACTAAGATGAATGACACATCTCATATAAAAGGGGATTACAAACTTAACAACTCAGCTCTTGAGTAGAAGATAATTTATAAAATTAAATAAAAGATTAGTTATATAATTAAATAAAAAACTATTTATATAATTAAGTAAAAATAATTTAAATTATTTAATTAA
>URRU01000180.1 GCA_900550335.1 uncultured Clostridium sp.
AGCATAAGAAAAACTAATGAATACGAAATAAAATTTTAGCGATGTTCAAACTAAAAATGCAAGTGTTAATTTATGAAAATGATAAATAGTAAAACCTATGCAAATTTAAGAAAATAGATGAAATCTATTTGAAAAATATTTAGTTTGAAGTTATAATGAAAAAGTCATTTTTTAAGAGAAAACATAAAACAAAGACATAAAATAAAGGAGGTTGAAAAATGATAGACGTAATAGCAAGCGTGAATTGGATTTCACTTTTAGTATTATCTATTACATTACTTTTATTCAAAGCCCTTGTAAAAATATCATATAAGGTAAACTGGACATTTGTCATACTAATAAGTATGGTAATGGGTGGAGTAATAGGTATAGTATTCGCATCAGAGGGGAACACGTATCTAGTATGGTTAGATTTAATCGGTCAGGTTTATGTAAATCTAATAACAGCACTAGTTGCGCCAGTTGTTTTAATTTCAGTAATTTCAGGATTTATTACATTAAACGATAAAGAAAAAATGAAAAATATCGGTGTTAAATCAGTAGTTTGGTTATTATTATCAGCTGTTGGAGCTATAGTAGTAACTATGTTAGTTGGTGTAATTACAGGAATTGGTAAAGGTGGAGGAGCTGTATTTGCTGATATAGCAGCCGTTACTGATACTACTGTAAACGCATATAAAGACATGGGAACTTCATTAAATGAAGTTTTACTTGGATTATTCCCAACAAACGTAATAAAAGATTTATCTGAAGATAATGTCGTAGCAATAATAGTTATGGCGGTATCTGTAGCAGTGGCTTATGTTAGTATATCTTCTGAAGAAGGAGAAGAAACATTATCAAGCTTCAAAAATCTTGTAGAAGCAATAAAGAAAATAATATTCCGTATATTATCATACATAATAGACTGTACACCATTTGCAGTATTATGCTTAATGGCAACATCTGCAAGCCGGTTATTCAGCGATAAAGATGCTGTTGTTCAGTTACTATTATTATTAGTTGCTATATTCGGAGTATGTTTCTTCCAGACTTATATATTCAACGGATTACTTTTAAAATTCGTAGCAAAAGTAAACCCAATCGAATTCTTCAAAAAGACTTTCGATGCTCAGGTTACAGCATTTACTACACAGAGTAGTGTTGGTTCACTTCCAATAACTATAGATAGATTAGTTAAAAAAGTAGGGGTAGACGAAGAAGTTGCCAACTTTACAGCACCACTAGGTACTACAATAGGTATGCCAGGATGTACAAGTGTATGGCCAGTTTTACTAGCAATATTCTACATGAATGCTACAGGAATGAACTGGGGATTTGGAGATTATTTAATTCTTGGATTCATGGCACTTATATTAGCTATGGGTAGTGCTGGGGTTCCAGGTATAGGTGTTGTATCTGCTGTTGCGTTATTCAGTGCGGTTGATTTACCAATAGCAGCAGTTGTTCTTTTAATGCCTATAAACAACATGTCAGACATGGCTCGTACATTATTAAACGTTGTTACAGCTAATGTTACAGCAACAATAGTCGCAAGAAAAACAGACCTTCTTGACGACGAAATATTCAATACAGAGGAAGAAATAAAGGAGGCTAACTAATGAAAAAATCGACAAAATTATTATTTGCATCTGTTGTTGTGTTCTTTGTACTTTCAATAGTTTCAGCTAAATGCTCTGTATCAAGAACAGAAGATGCAATATCAAACATAGGTGAAGTAGCTTATACAGATGAATGTAAAGAAAGAATAGATCGTGCAGTTTTCTACTATAATTCTCTTGATCCAGAATTAGGGCTAGAAGAAAAGATATCAAACACAGTAGAATTCGACAAAGCAAAAATAGAATACGCTAGACTTGCAATAAAAGCAGCTAAAGTTGCAGATGCAAGAAAAACAGTTGAAGAATATTCAAACACAGACGTTGAAAACTATGTAAAAGCAGCTAGAGAAGTTGTAACTAACTACTTAAAAGAAGACCAGTATATGTCAATCGAAAACTATGCTGACCTTGTAGCTTTAGAATCAGAATATTCATCAAGTGGCGGTGGCGGTGCTACTGAAGAAGTATCAATTCCAATGTGCTAATTAAATAGGAAAGGAGAAATAAATAAAGTATGAAGATAAATAAGAAAGTTATTTCTACAATACTAGCAGCTACACTTGTTGCAGGGGTATTAACAGGATGTGGTAGTGATAACAAAGAAAATAGTGCAACAGAAAATACATCTAAAAAAGAAACTTTAGCTGATACAAAAGCTCAGCTATCTTCTCCAAAATATGATTTTGAAAAAGAATATGCTTTTGGAGATTTCAATAGACATTCAAATGCTGACATGGATCGTCAGAATGGTGTAGATACATTTGAAGATAAAGAAATAGTATTCAAAGATATAAGCTATGATCAGCTTATGAACTTAATGCAGCAGGAAGGTAACTTCCTTATACAGTTAAGTGGTTCTTGGTGCCACAACAGTAGAGCCATGGGGCCTTCTGTAAACGAATTTGCAAAGAAAAATGGAATAGACACAATATATTCATACGACTTTAACGTAGACAATGGGGAAGATGGTTCTATGTTCGTTCGTATGACTAACGGGAAAGACACAGTAGGGGCTAAATACAACTACATGTACGGAGAAATGGTATCTAGATTCTTAACTAATCTAGATGACTGGATAGAATATCCATCAGATTCAGATACTGCAATATCTTACACAAATTCAGCTGGGAAAGAGGTTACTGTAGGTAGATTACAGCAGCCAATAATGTTCCTTTACAATAAAGACAACACAAAAGATAACAGTGGTAAAGGAGTAGCTAGAGGAAAATTCCCTGTAGTTTACGCTTTTGAACAGATGGTTGAACGTGATGAAAAAGGTCTTTATGTAAAAGAAACTGATGCAGAAGGAAACGATGTATTAGATAAAGAAGGAAAACCAGTTAGAAAATATGTAACTGAAGAATATAGAAAAAATCTTATGCGATTACATAAAAAATAATAAAATAGAATTAGCTCATTATGATAAAGAAAAATATATGAAAGATGCGTTTAATTCTTATGGAAAAGAAATATTCAAGGCGAATGAAAAGGTAAATATATACCCAATAACATATCGTCAGCTAGAATGGCTTACTGACCAGGACGGAAACTCTTTAGTTATGATAGGTGGTCCGGGAAGCGAAAAAACTCGTTCTATAATATCTACTGTAAACCAGTATGCTGTTAAGAATAATGTAAGAGTTTATATGTATGATCCACAGATAGATGGTGCATATACAACAGATAAATGGGGATACAAACAGACTACTAACATATTAGAAGAAAATTCTCCAATAGTTCATATGTACAAAAATCTTATAGATAGACATTTAACTAATCTTGAAGGAACAAGAACAATGGAAGACGGAACAACTATAATAGATGCACCTTACTTCTTCGAGTTCAATAAAGATGCTAAAGATGAAGACGGATTTATAGCTCCAATAGCTTCATTTGTAGAAATGCCATATACTTCTAATCCAGAAGCTAGATATTCTATAGGAAAAGAAAAGAACTTAAATGCTTGTAAAGAAAGTATATTAACTGTTATGCAGAAATACGGAGAACTTACAGGTGTTAAAATACAGGATTTAAAATAGGATTTAAAGTGTAATTTAAAATCTAACTTCTTGTATAGTGAACTATTGGCTATAAATTTATCATATGAATATGCCGATAAAGAACGTTTAGATAAACTAATAAGATTAGATAATATATTAA
>URRU01000181.1 GCA_900550335.1 uncultured Clostridium sp.
AATCTATTTATATTTTACTTTAATTTTTATGCTAAAGTTTATTTTTTTAATATAATATAGATATTTTTTATCAAATCTTTATTAACTTAACATTTATATTGAAAAAATTTATAATAATAGTGTATAATTAAAATAATATATGTAGTTTTATTTTATAATATTATCGAAATTTCATAATTACAAAGGAGGTAAAACCAGGTAACATGGATAAAGACGAAAAAATCAAACCTAGTGGTAAAGCCCTTATTCCCTTTGCTGTATTTATATTTCTATATCTTGGTGTAGGTATCATATTAGAATTTTCAGGAACAGAGATGGCATTTTACCAGCTACCGGCCCCAGTTGCGATAATCGTGGGTGTTGTTGTAGCATTTATTATATTTAAAGGAAGCATAGAGGAAAAATTCTCTCAGTTTGCAAAAGGATGCGGAAACGAAAACATACTTATAATGTGTTTTATATACTTATTCGCAGGTGCATTTGCAACAGTTGCAAAATCAATGGGAGGTGTTGATTCTACCGTCAATCTTGGATTATCATTTATCCCAGCTCAGTACATAACTGCTGGCCTTTTTGTTATATCTGCTTTTATTTCTGTAGCAACAGGAACATCAATGGGAACAATAAGTACTGTTGCTCCTATAGCAATTGCAACAGCAGAAAAGGCTGGGTTGAATATGACACTTATAGTTGCTGCAATCATAGGTGGTGCAATGTTTGGTGACAACTTGTCTGTAATATCGGATACAACAATCGCTGCAACTAGAACTCAGAACTGTGAGCTAAAAGACAAATTTAAGGTAAACTTCTACATAGCTTTACCTGCAGCAGTTCTTACATTTGTACTTTTAATAGTATTTGGTAAACCAGAAACTATAGTTCCTATACAGAAATTAGATTACAATTTAGTTAAGGTTATACCTTATATATTAGTGCTTGGACTTGCTATATCAGGATTTAATGTATTCCTTACTCTAGGTGTTGGAACAGTTGTAGCTGGTATAGTTGGTATGGCTTATGGGGATTTAACTCCTCTTACTTTTGCTCAGAACATATATGCAGGATTTACAGGAATGAACGAAATATTCCTACTTTCAATGTTTACTGGTGGTCTAGCACACATGGTTACTCAGCACGGCGGACTTCAGTGGATACTAGAAAAAATTCAGTCTGTTGTCAAAAGTGAAAAATCAGCTCAGATTGGTATATCTGCAATAGCTGCAGCTACTGACATGGCAGTTGCAAACAACACTGTTGCAATAATAATAACTGGGCCAATAGCTAAAGAACTTAGTAGAAAGTATAAAGTGGATCCAAGAAAATCGGCTTCACTTATTGATATATGGACTTGTATATTCCAAGGATTCATCCCTTATGGAGCACAGATATTGCTTGCAGGAAGCTTAACAGCAGGTGCAGTTAGCCCACTTGAACTATTCCCATTCTTATGGTATCAGCAGCTTCTAGCGGTATTTACACTAATATCTATGTTTATCCCTTATGCAGACGGTTTAATAAAGAAAAAACCTTGGAACTGGGAACTAGATAAAGCAGAAGAAATAACTGAATAACACAAAGAAAAAGACTAGTTAAATTTTGCTCCAGTCCTCAGCGCCTCGCCCTTTTATGTAACACATTTATAGGTACGAGGCGCTTGTGGAATTGTCGCTTAAATTTAAACTAGTCTTTTCTTTTACACATTATTAATTTGATAACAATAAAAGAAGGGATTGCCACAGAAACTAACTACGACATATCATTTTATATTATTCTTTTGTCAGTATAAATATTTGTAAACCTAAATTTAATAATAAATAGCTTTTTTCTTTAAAAGCAAATGATTTATATAATATAATAAAAATATAATATCATTTTAATGGAGCTGATAAAAATGAATAAGTTATTAAATAAATTTAAAGGATGTATTTTAGGTGGGGCTGTAGGAGATGCATTAGGTTATCCAATTGAATTTATGTCTGAAGATGAGATATTTTTTACTTATGGAGAAAATGGAATAACAGAATACAATTTAAATAATGGAGTTGCAGAGATTTCTGATGATACACAAATGACACTTTTTACTATAGATGGTTTACTTTTATCCAATGGGGATGAGATAGAAAGTTTAAGAAAGTGTTATATAGATTGGGCAAATACTCAAATGGGCGAGATAAATATTGGAATAGAAGGATATTCTAATTTAATGAATATAAAAGAATTGTTTGCTAGTAGAGAGCCTGGAAGAACTTGTTTGATGTCAATTTGGAATGGAGCGAATGGTACATTAGAAACGCAAATTAATAATAGTAAGGGGTGTGGTGGCATAATGAGAACCGCACCAATAGGATTATATTTTAAGAATAAAAGTCTAAAAGAGACTGCTTTATTGGCAGCAAAAGCATCTGCACTTACACATTCTCACGAACTTGCTTATCTTTCATCAGCTATGTTTTCTGTAATTATAGCGTGCATTGTTCATTATAATATGAATATTGAGGGGGCTATAATAAAATCAATAGAAGTAGTTAAGGAATGCTTTATAGACAAAGAATACACCTATGAATTGATAGAAATAGTTGAAAAGGCATTAAAACTTTCAAAAGAGAATCTTGAAGAACTTGAAGCTATACATATACTTGGAGAAGGATGGGTTGCAGAGGAAACTCTTGCAATAGCCATATATTGCTCTTTGAAATATAGCAATAACTTTGAAAAAGGAATCATTGCTTCTGTAAATCATAATGGAGATAGTGATTCCACAGGATCTATTACAGGAAATATTCTTGGAGCATACTTAGGTATAGATGGAATAAATAGAAAATTTTTAGATAAATTAGAGTTAGTAGATTTTATAGAAAATATTTCTGAAAAATTATATAATAAAAAACAATATATGAAGAACAACTAACGAAATAAAAATAGGCTACGAGCAATTATTATCCTATCATCCTTTCCTTACATCAAAATAACAAACTGAGGGCAAGAGATATATCTGCTCAAAAGCGACAATACTGCAAGCGCCCCACAACTGCTAAATGTGTTACTCTAACAGTGTGGGGCGCTGAAGCCTGGAGCCAAGAGCAGATATACTCTTGTCCTTGTTATTTAGTTCCGAATAATCTATCTCCAGCATCTCCTAAACCTGGTAATATGTATCCATGTTCGTTTAATCTTTCGTCAAGAGCTGCTACAAATATATCAACGTCTGGATGATATTTGTGAACTTCTGCTATACCTTCTGGAGAAGCTACTAAGTTAACTAATTTAACACTTTTAGCTCCTTCTCTTTTAACAACATCTATAGCTGCAACTGCAGAACCACCAGTAGCTAGCATTGGGTCTACAACTATCATATCTCTTTCGTTTATATCTTTAGGGAATTTGCTGTAGTATTCAACTGGTTTTAAAGTTTCTGGGTCTCTGTATAGACCAACGTGTCCAACTTTAGCAGCTGGAACTAATGAAAGTAATCCGTCTACCATTCCTAATCCTGCTCTTAATATTGGAACTATACCTAATTTTTTACCAGCTATTACTCTAGCTTTAGTTTTAACAAGTGGAGTTTCTATTTCAACTTCTTCAAGTGGAAGGTCTCTTGTTATTTCGTATCCCATAAGCATTGTTATTTCTGTTAATAATTCTCTGAAATCTTTTGATCCAGTGTTTTTATCTCTCATTAAAGTTAATTTGTGCTGAACTAATGGATGATCCATTATTACTACTTTGTTCATAGATAAGCCTCCTAAAATTTAAT
>URRU01000182.1 GCA_900550335.1 uncultured Clostridium sp.
ATACCTTCTCCAAGTCCTCCCTCTTTCTAAATATAGATAAGATTTTATAGTATCGTTGTAATTCTTGTAACTAGGCTCTTTTGCTTGAAATCAAAATTAAAATTCCTCAACAATCTGCAAGCGAAGGTTCAAAACCGTAGCTGAAGCCTGGCGAGGAATTTTATTTTGATTTTAAGTATAAAAAGAGGCTGTTACAAAATTGCAACAACCTCATAAAATCTTATCTATATATTACTTTTTCATCAATTTCAGATATGTTTGAACATCCTGTTAATATCATAGCACCTTTTATTTCAGATTTTATTTTATTAACATAAGTTTCTACACCATCTGTAGCTCCTCCAAATGAAGCTGTTACAAATGGTCTACCTATTAATACAGCATCTGCTCCAAGACCTAGCATTTTAACAACATCAACACCAGTTCTTACACCACCATCAACAAGTATTTTTATTTTTCCTTTTACAGCCTTAGCTATTTCAGGAAGCACATCAGCAGATCCTGGTGTAAAGTCTAATACTCTACCTCCGTGGTTAGATACTACTATTGCATCTGCACCTGCTTCAACAGCCATTAAAGCATCTTCTACAGTCATTATACCTTTTAGTATAAATGGTAACTCAGTAGATTTAACTAATTCTTTTATCTGTTTTAAATCCTTAGGAACAACTGGTTTTCCATGTAAAGATAGAGTAACTAATCCACAAGCATCTATATCAACACCTACAGCAAATGCACCTGCTTCTTCAGCTAATCTTATTTTTTTGATTATATTTTCATTGTCCCAAGGTTTTATAAATACTATACCATTTCCATCATGACATTTTAAAACATCTAAATTTTCTATAAGGAATGCATCAACAGCAGTATCTCCTACCATAGCATATATTCCAGTATTAGCACATCCTTCTACAACTGGTTCTATGTACTCTCTTTCTGTCAACTGTCCACCCATATTAAGAGTTGTTCCTGTTATTGGAGCTGCAAATATAGGTGCATCCATTTTTTTACCAAATAATTCTATAGAAGTATCAGGATCAGCTGCATTGTGTATAACTCTCATATTTAATTTAACTCTTTCAAGAGCTCTTACATTTTCTATGAAAGCCTGTCCACTTCCTTTTCCACCCATACCTGGAACTTCTCCTGCACAAGCTACACCGTTACAAACTTTGCAAACTTTACAACTTCCATTTAATTTTTCTCTAGCATTTTTTAGCATTTCATTGTAATCCATTTTTTATCCCCCAGATTAAAAAAATTTTCAGACTATTATGCCTTATTTTATTATATCACAATAACCTTGTTATTTTCTTATTTTATATTACTATATAAGTTTTATATTAATATATAACATTCTTTAAAAAGCTTTTTCTATGGATTGGAGTTATTCCATTTTCATCTATTGCTTTATAATGTTCCGCAGTTCCATAACCTTTATGATGTGCAAATCCATATTCTGGATATATTTCATCATACTGATACATTATAGAGTCCCTTGTAACTTTTGCAAGTATACTAGCTGCAGCTATCGAAATAGATTTTGCATCTCCTTTTATTATAGAATTCTGCTCTATATCTACATCTGGTATATGAACCGCATCTGCTAGTATATAATCTGGCTCTTTTTTAAGGCAGTTTAAAGCTTTTCTCATAGCCATATATGTAGCATTTAATATATTGTACTCATCTATTTCTTCATTTCCAACTATACCTATTCCATAGTCAAGAGCTTCTTCTTTAATTATATCGAATAGCTCATTTCTTTTTTCTTCACTTAATTTTTTAGAATCGTTTATTCCAGCTATCTTTGTTCCTTTTTTTAATACTACTACAGCAGCTACCACTGGACCTGCAAGTGGCCCTCTACCAGCTTCATCTACACCTGCTATATAAGTATATCCTTTTTCATATCCTTCATTTTCGTATGCATTTATTCTTTCAAGTCTTTCCTCTTCAAATCTTATCTTATCTAATTTTTTAGCCAAACTAACAGCTATTTTATTTACAGATTTTCTATCATCTCCTTTTAACTCTTCTATAAATTCTAGGTATTTATCTTCACTTAAATTATCTGCAATTTCTTTAATTTCTTTTACACTCTTATTTCTCATAGTATTTCTCCTATTCTTCGCTGTTTAATTTTATTCTATAAATACAATTATACCTTAAAATCTAGCTTTATTCATTAAAAAAGGACCCCTTCAGTAAAACTAGATGTTCTATACACAATAAAAAACCGTCAGTTAAACCGACGGCCTTCTATTGGAATATAATTATTTTTATTATTTAAACTATTAACTTAATTTCTTTTAGTTGATTTTGATGGTATAAAGTTACCTACTATTGCAGCTGCTGCTACTGGTAAAATCCAGTTAAATCCGAACTGATATCCAGGAAGTTTAACTATAAATTCAACACCTGCTATTGTAAGAACACTTATTAATAATGCCATATATGTTGCACATATAAATACATTGTCATTTTTAATTTTATGTCCAAATAATGATAATAGTATTAATGTTATTGTAGCTGGATATACTATACTTAGTATTGGAGCAGAGAATTTTATTATTGTACTAACACCAAAGTTAGATATTACTGCTGAGAATACACATACTGCAACTACTATATGTTCATATTTTAATTTTCCATTTGTTAATCCTGAGAAGTATCTTCCTGCTGCTGAAGTTAATCCTATAGCTGTTGTTAAACATGCTAAAGCAACTATTATAGCTAGAAGAACTTTACCAGTCTGCCCTAATAAAGCTTCAGTTATTGAAACTATTAATGCAGTCTGTTCTACTTCTATTCCGTACTGAGTAGAAACTGTTGCTCCTACGTAGCAAAGTCCACCATATACAAGACCCATACCTATAACAGCTATTGCACCTGCTCCTATAGTAGCTTTAACCATAAGTTTTTCATCATCGTATCCTTTTTCCATTATAGATACTATAACTATTGTAGAGAATACTGTTGCTGCTAATGTGTCCATTGTCTGGTATCCCTGGTTAACACCTTCTGCGAATACTGATGGAACTAATGTATCTGGTCTTATTTCTCCTAATGGAGATATTACACCTTTAACTATTAATATAGCAAGAGCTATTAATAATGCAGGTGTTAAGAACTGACCTACTATATCCACAACCTTTGAAGGTTTTATTGTTAATACTAATGTTAATGCAAAGAATATTACTGAGAATAGTACAGCATTAAATCCAGGTCCTATTGTTGGTAATATACCCATTTCATATGTTGTAGCAGCTGTTCTAGGTATTGCTAGAAGTGGCCCTATACATACTACTATTGCTGAACCTAACACAACGCTTAGCTTATGCCCAGCTCTATCAAACAGTTTTGACGTATCCCCTCTAAATCTTGTAGCTGCGATTACCGCTAATAATGCTAAACCACCATCTGCGAATAAGAATCCTACAAATCCCGTAAACCAACTAGATCCTGATTCTACTCCAAGGTAAGGTGGGAAAATTAAGTTACCAGCTCCGAAGAACATAGCGAATAATGCGAAACCAACTACCATTAAATCCTTAAATTCTACTTTCTGTTTACCCATTTTGGCACCTCCGTATTTGACTTATAATTCCTTAAGACTAATTATTTTTTATTTTTTTATTATTCCAAAAATTTTAATAATTTCTTAACCTGGCTTTATTATACATTTTACAATATGACTATGTCAACATATTTTTTTAATTTATAA